>JAYVXS010000281.1:0-30724 GCA_043784965.1 Bdellovibrionales bacterium | reverse complement strand
ATAGTCAGAGGTGTTTGTTGAGATGGCGATGGTTCTAAATACTTCAGAGAGACCAAAAATCGCATATGGATTTAGATCGGCAAGGCCCCGAGTAACGTTTTGTGTATTGAAATAATATTTCAAATTAAATGAGACATCGCTAAGGCTAATATTGCCAGTAATCTGCTCGCTTGGACCCTGAATATTGAGCGCGTAATCCCCAGTTATATAGCCAATTTGAAGAGCAAATCTCAAGTCAAAGAAATAGCAGACGTAAAGGCCAAAACTTGCATTCGGAGTGTAGATGCTGCCGAGAGTGCCGGTAAAGCCACGATAGCCGCCAATGAATCCGACGGTGATTAAGCGACCATTTCGAAAGAAATTTTCATCTTCTTCTTCTTCTTCGGTTTGTTCAAAATCAGAATAATCTGCAAAGGGATCATAGGCGTCATCATCGCTAGCTTGGGCCAGGAGGATTCCTCCTGCAGGGAATTTAAGTTGTTCTGGATTACTCGAGGAATTGTCGGCAAGTAAAAATGGTTCTCGCAAAAGATTTTGTGCTCGAGCCTTGCTTCCAATTAAGCTCCCGATTAAAAGCAAGAAACTAAATGCGACAGCTTTAATGGTCTTAGAAATTTGAGCCCCTTGCAAAATAGTCCTCCAGTTAAAAGTCTCAAAATGAAACACTCTTTAAGTCACTAGCTCATAAGAAGTTAAGAGCAAGGTCAAGGCCATTCCATCTTTTCGAATTCACATTAGGCTGATTTTTTATGTTTAGGATTTATCCAAATGATGAAAAGCACTTCAAATTTCATCAATTGAGGGGCTCGACAAGGTGATGAGTCTGAGGTAGGCTTGGGCTCGCCCAAGCCAAAAAAAGGGGAGCCTATATGGTGGACTACAAGCAAAGTGGAGTCGACGTCATCAAAGGAGACCAATTTGTCGACTGGATCGGCAAAACGCAGTCGAAACAAGCTTTTCAAGAAAATATTATTTCTGGGGTCGGCGGGTTTGCGGCCATTTTTAGGCTTGGATTTTCACATTTTAAAAAGCCATGTATTGTCAGTGCGACCGATGGGGTCGGGACGAAAGTCAAACTAGCATCTCATTACAAAGTTTTTGATAGTGTTGGTCAAGACCTGGTTGCGATGTGTGTCAATGACCTGATTTGTTGTGGCGCTCAACCACTGTTTTTTCTCGATTACTACGCGAGTGCAAAGCTCGAACTCGAGGACGCGAAGAGTTTTTTAGGCGGCGTGCGCGCCAGTTGCCATAAATCAGGTTGTGCTCTAATTGGCGGAGAAACTGCAGAAATGCCTGGGGTATACCATGGCCGAGATTTTGATTGCGCCGGTTTTGCGATTGGTATTGTCGATGAAGATCAGATTCTAGGTCGTGAGCGTGTTCAAGTCGGCGATATTGTAATCGGCATTGAAAGCTCGGGCTTTCACAGCAACGGATACTCACTGGTACGCAAGATTTTTGAAAAGGATCTAGATCAATGGAAGGACCAGCTTTTAAAGCCGACAATACTATATCCAGAAGTTGTTTTGCCAATGGTAGCGAAGAATTGGATTCACGCTATGGCTCATATTACCGGCGGCGGCATGGAAAATATTCCGCGCGTGATGCCCCAATATACCAAACTCCAATTGATGGACTGGCCATGGCCTGAAATTTTTTTAGAAGCTCAAGACCGTAGCGGGCTTTCTCGGGTTGAAATGCTTCATACCTTTAATTGTGGAATGGGTTTTTGTCTTTTTGCTGCGGCCTCAAATGTGGATCAAATTATGGCTCAAATATCAGCCTTGGGCCTAAGATCTTTTAAGATTGGCGAAGTTGAAAAGTCGGATTGCGAAGAGGCTGAGGTCATTTACTAGGAGATTTGAAAGTGCGTCATATGCGACTTCAATTGAAAGGGGCGAAGTGGGCCATTTTTATTTCCGGACGAGGCTCTAATTGTTGGGCGGCGATTGATGAGCTAGGGGATCAAGTTCGAGTTGTCGTCACCTCGAATCTTCAGGCCGGAGGAGTTTTGCGTGCTAAACGGGCAGGTATTGAAGTGATTGGGTTGAATCGACCCATTAACTGGCTTCAATTAACAAAAGAATTAAGCGAGCGGCAAATCAATAGAATATTTTTGCTAGGCTTTATGAAAATTATTCCGCTAGAATTTATCCAAAGCTGGCGTGAAAAAATTTTCAATTTACATCCAAGCCTTTTGCCACTTTTTCCGGGACTTGAAAGTATTCGAAAAGCATTTGACGAAAAGGCTAGCGTGGGAGTGAGCGTGCACGAAGTAATTCCTCAAGTTGACGCCGGCAAAGTATTGTTGCAAAAAAAATCATTCGGTTCACAAGAGCTTGAGCATTTGAGCTTTACACAAGTTGAATTGAAGGTTCATCAGGATGAACAACTATTGGTGAGAAAAATCATTGGAAGAAGCTAAGGCCTCATTTGATATTGTATTTGTGTCTTCTTTTGGACGGCATCATTGGCTCGCTCGTGAACTGGCATTGAATCATTGGGAAGTCGGTCATATTGATGTTTCAGATCTGCTTGGCAGTTGGGGTGAACAAGACCTCAGGAACCCCTTTGGTCTTTCAAAAATTTCGCATTTAAATCCAGAGCAAATCTCGGCTTGGCATACGATGGCGCAAGCGCAAAAAATTTCAAATGGCGTGAGCCTTTTGCTGGAGCATGGACCATTCGAAGCTTCAGGGCCACTTCGAGATTTCTTTAAGACGCGTCTGCAAATAAATAACCATGCAGAAAGCCTTTTGAGGGAGAACTCGCTGGCCGTATTGGGATCAAATATTTCGCAGCTGAATCAAAAAATACAAGCCATGGGTTTTGAAGATCTTTGGCTGGTGAATCTAAGCCGACAACTGGCTTCAAGTATTTACCTTGAGAACGCACAAGCCTATGAGCTTGGTGGTGGGGTCCCAATATTTGATGAGCTTTACAAAGACTGTTCAACACCAGATACCAGGAGTTCAGCAAAGGCTTTCAAGGGGATCGATTTAGTTAAGAACTTCGAACCGAGCCATCTTGCAGGCTTCAAAGAGACAAAAAATGGTTTTTTTGAACTCGATTTAGATATGGCCTTTGAGGGCGGCGCAAGATCAAGTGGGCTTTATAAGCAAAATATAAAAACTCGAGTTTTGGTTTGGGCTCTCACCTCAGCTGAGACTGAATACTTATCACATGATTCTGTAAAAACGCTTTTTACCGGTAAAAAACTTGATCCGATTTGGAGCTGGCAACGATTTTCATTTAGCGGCCCTAGTGAAGTTGTAGCCGCCTGGCCGATTCAGTTTTATAGTTTAGAGCATTTACGTTTACCTTGGTCTCACGATAATTTGACTTTAATTTCTAAGAAATCAGCAAATAGCTTTGATGTTTGGATGAGAATTCCGTGTATATTTAGATTTAACTCAGACTATCAATATAAATTGAGCGAACAATTTAGGCGAAAACTGGCTTCGCGATTCACTTCAAATGATTTTCAAGTGGTCGACCTTCCGCTGGAGTCCAGAGCTACAAAAGCGCAATTGGGCCCGCCGCGGTGGCCAGTTTATTCGCTTGATGATGTATCAAGCTTAAAGCCAATGCACCGACCCTATCTAATTTTTGAGTCTTCGGAGCTGCTGCGCACCCATCAGGCACAGGCCCAACTGATTTTTCAAAATAATTTGTTTTTGAAATTGATGCTAATGAGAAGGCAGTGGTTAAAAGTAGAGGCCAAGGTAAAACAAAAAATTTTTGATCGAGAAATTAGAACAAGAGGATAAATCGTGATTGCTAGGTATTCGCGTCCAGAAATGACAAAAATATGGAGTTCCGAAGTACGTTTTAAGAAAATGCTCGAGGTTGAGATAGCAGTTGCAGAAGTACAGGCGCGACTACGTATCATTCCGCGAAAGGCCGCTCAAGATATTAGGGCCAAGGCAAAGTTTTCGCTTTCTCGCATAAATGAAATAGAACTAAGAACGAAACATGATGTAATCGCATTTGTAACCAATTTGGCAGAGAATGTTGGCGAGTCTGGCAAATTCATTCACTATGGTATGACCAGCTCTGATGTTTTGGATACGGCGCTGTCGCTTCAAGTACGAGATGGACTTGAACAAATTCTCAAAGAAATTGTAAAGTTAGAAAAGTCATTGCTCAAGAAAACGAAGGAACATGCGAAAAGCCTTTGTGCCGGGCGCACTCACGGTATGCATGCTGAGCCGACTAGTTTTGGCTATAAATTAGCTGGATTTTTTGCCGAGCTTCGTAGAAATAAAGTGCGCGTTGAGCTGGCGAAAAAACAAATTCAAATAGCAAAATTAAGTGGTGCTGTTGGGACTTATTCCAGTCAGTCTGAAGAGCTAGAAATGAAGCTTGCTAAAGAGCTCGGACTTACTCCTGAGACCATTGCGACCCAAGTAATTCCAAGAGATCGTCATGCTGAGGTCTTTAATGCTTTGAGTCTTCTGGCGAGTGGCATTGAGCGATTGGCAGTTGAATTAAGACATTTGCAGCGCACCGAACTTAATGAGGTGGTCGAAGCATTTACTCCAGGACAAAAAGGTTCGAGTGCGATGCCGCACAAAAAAAATCCAATTTCAGCAGAAAACTTGACGGGCTGTTCGCGGTTGATGAGATCTTACCAAATGGCAGCGATGGAGAATATTGCACTTTGGCACGAGCGGGATATTTCGCACTCAAGTGTTGAGCGTGTTATCTTCGCCGATGCGTTTATCTTATGTGACTATATGCTTTCACGTATGAATGAGTTGATCTCTGGCTTATACGTCAACAAAGAGCAAATGTTTCAAAATATGGCCCTATCACAAGGGCAATTATTTAGCTCACATTTACTCTTAGCATTAGTTGAAAAGTCATTTTCTAGAGAAGAAGCCTATGCTAAGGTGCAAGAACTTAGTCATTCTTTGAAGGCAAGAGAGCAACTCAAAGATAAAGCATTAAAAGATCCAGATGTTCTAAGTGCCATTGGTCGTAAGCAAATTGAAAAAATTTTTTCAGGTGGAACACACCAATTAGCCATTGCGAGAGCTTTGAAAAGATTTTTAAAAAAGCTAAGGAGTGAAGGCTAGCCAACAGGTGCATCTTTCTCTCGTAGCACTTGCGTATTTAGAGGACTAGTCACGCGAAAGGTATTGATATGCAGACTGACAAACTCCAGAGAGCTGAGCTTTTCTACCAAGGTAAAGCTAAGAATATTTACCACGTTAAAGATCATCCTGAGCTAGTGTGGCAAGAGTTTCGCAATTCACTTACGGCCTTCAATGCACAGAAGAGGGGTGAGTTTACCGGCAAGGGCTCGATCAATCGTGATATCACGTCCATTATTTTTCGTTTTTTAAGCCGAACTATGAAGACTCATTTTGTAGCGGATGTTGGTGCTGCTGAAATGATCACCCATAGACTAGAGATGCTTAAGCTTGAGGTTGTAATTCGTAATACTTTGGCGGGTTCAACTGCGAAAAAATTGGGTCTTGAGGAAGGTACGCCACTTGAAAAGCCACTCGTTGAATTTTACTATAAAGATGATGCGCTTGCGGATCCTTTTGTTAGTGATGATCAGGCGCTCCTCTTAAAGACAGTTCGTGATCAGTCTGAACTGGATCAACTGAAAAAACTTGGCCTAAAAGTAAACCATGAACTAGTTGGTTTTTTTAACCAGATCGGCATCAAGCTAATTGATTTTAAAATTGAATTTGGCTTGAATGCAGCCAGAGAAATAATTTTAGCGGATGAGATTTCGCCAGACTCCTGTCGGCTTTGGGATGTCGAGACGAACGAGAAGCTTGATAAAGATCGTTTCAGGAGAGACCTTGGACGAGTACAGGAGAGCTACGAGCTTGTACGCGAAAAAATTTTAAAACAGTGGGGGAGTAAAGTATGAAAATTGGTGTTCGTGTGATGCCTCGCAAAGATGTTTTAGATTCACAAGGTCGAGCGGTTGAAAGAAGTATCTCGCAAATGGGACTGAAAATTTCAAATTGTACAGTCGGCAAATATATTGTTCTTGATTTCAATCTTAAAACTTCAGAAGAGGCGATGACAGAAGCGCGAAAAATTGCGGAGGATGTTTTACATAATCCTTTAATTGAGAGTTATGAGCTTGAAAGTTATGAGCTTGAAAGTTATGAGCTTGAAAAGCTATGAAGAGTACAGCCGTTCGTAAAAATTCTGGAGTGATTCGATTTCCAGGTACCAACTGTGATCGAGATGTATATCAGGCGATTGAAGTGGCGGGTGGAAGTCCAAAATGGCTATGGTACGAAGATCTATTTGACTACCGCGATTTCGCAGCGATTTATGTCCCTGGAGGTTTTTCTTTCGGCGACTATTTGCGCTCGGGAGCGCTGGCGGCGCGAACGCCGGTGATCAAGTCAGTTCGAGAGGCGGCGAAGCATGGCGTGCCAATTTTAGGCATTTGCAATGGTTTTCAAATATTGTGTGAGGCCCTTTTGCTCCCTGGGGTATTGTTGAAAAATGAGGGTTTGAGATTTCGTGATGAGTGGGTGGATCTTAAAGTGCAAAATAAAGCGAAATTTTTCTCATCCTCGATTGCGGTTTCGCAAAAGCTAAAGCTGCCGATCGCGCATGGCGACGGCCGCTATTTTATCGATGCTGATGGTCTTAAAAAACTTCATGATCAGAACCAAATTTGGCTTACTTATGAGCGCAATCCTAACGGTAGCCTAGAGAATATTGCAGGAGTTATGAGTGACACCAAAAATGTAATGGCACTCATGCCGCATCCAGAGCGCGCTGTTGTAGATTGGATGGGGAGTCATGATGGTTTGGAGTTTTTTAAATGAAGACAAAAATTGATGCTCAGATTGAATTGAAATTGAAAAAATATCGAATCGCGAGTGAAGAACTTGTCATGATCGAAAAACTATTGAAAAGACCAATCAAAGAAATTGAATGGTCTTTATTTTCTGCTATGTGGAGTGAGCACTGTTCATATAAATCGAGTAAAATTCATTTAAAAAAACTTTTTAGCCAATCCAAGCGAGTCATGCAGAGTTTTGGCGAAAATGCCGGCGTAATTGATTTGGGTCAGGGTGAGCGAATTGCTTTCAAAATGGAGAGTCATAACCATCCGAGTTTTATAGAACCTTATCAAGGGGCGGCGACAGGCGTTGGCGGTATTTTGCGAGATATTTTCACCATGGGTGCCCGACCGATAATGCTTGCAAACTATTTGTGTTTTGGCTCATCCAAGGCCCCACGTATGAAAGCTTTAGTTGATGGCGTTGTTCGCGGCATTGGTGGGTATGGTAATTGCGTCGGCGTTCCCATGCTTACAGGTCAGACTGAATTTCACGCCTCCTATAACGAAAATATTTTAGTGAATGCTCTTGCCGTTGGTCTATTCCGTGAAGGCGAAAAAATTCATCTCTCAAAGGCGAGTGGCGTTGGTAATTTAGTTGTATATGTTGGGGCGAAAACCGGTCGTGATGGAGTGATGGGCGCCAGCATGGCCTCAGACTCGTTCGAGGCAGGATCAAATGCAAATCGACCAACAGTTCAAATTGGCGATCCCTTTTTTGAAAAGCTTTTAATTGAGTCATGTATCGAAGTGATGAAGGCTGATTTGGTTGTGGCCATTCAAGATATGGGTGCGGCCGGTCTGACTAGTTCAAGTTTTGAGATGGCCTCAAAGGGTGGAGTTGGGTTTGATATTAATCTCGATCTTGTGCCCCTCAGAGATTTGAGCATGACCGCTGAAGATATCTTGCTCAGTGAATCTCAAGAGCGCATGTTGCTAGTATGTGAACCTGAAAAGTTAAAGGCGATTCAAGCAATTTTTACCCACTGGGGGCTCGATGCCTGTAAAATTGGTGTATTGACAGCAAGTAAAAATGTACGCATTTCGTATCGAAATGAGCTGCTCACAGAAATTGATCCAGCAGTTTTAGTTGATAATGTTCCTTTGTACCAACGACCTTACGAAAAATGGCAGCCTACTTATCAAAAAAAGACTTTCGATGCTTGGCAAGCGAGTCTAGCTGAGGTGAGTGATGCTCATATTCATTTAAAAACAATTTTAAGATCAGAAGCTGGCTGCTCCAGAGATTGGATTTTTCGTCATTTTGACCAGCGAGTTGGGGCTCAGACCATTTTTGATTGCGCAGAGAATTTTGGTATTGTTAGGCTACCAGACTCAGGCCGCGCTTTGGGCTTGGTATTGGGCTGCAGGCCAACGATCATGAGAATGGACGCACGTATTGGGGGGATTGACAGTATAGCTTATCCTGCGCTTCAGTTGGCTGCAAAATCATTTGAGGCACTCGCGGTAACTGATTGTCTAAATTACGGTAATCCCCAAAAGATTGGTATTATGACCGAGTTTGTCGCAAGTGTGACCGCAATGAGTGAAATGTGTGAGCAAATATCTGCCCCAATCATAAGTGGTAACGTCAGCTTTTATAACGAAACTAACGATCGCAATATCACCTCCACTCCGGCAACTGGAATCGTGGGTTTGAGAGATGATATCAGAGGAATTCCAAAATCTCACTTTACTGAGAAAGGCGAAAATATCTTTATATTTTCATTCGATGGGATCTGGAGTCGAAGCGCTCATCAGGAATCAATTGGCCAAGAGAAATCATTTTTTGGTGATCTTGACCCTAAAAAGCTAAAGGATTTTATTTTTGCCAATTTAAAGCTTTCAAGGCATCCCGCTGTCTCTGCATCTCGGGTCGTGGGTAAAAATGGCATTGCATTTGCGCTCGCAAGAATGTGCCTCGGTGGAATAGGCGCGAGAGTAAATTTGAATTACCAAGACTCTAAGCTTTTGTTTGCAGAGAAGATGTATCAAGTGATTTATGTGACCAAAGATGCAGATGCTTTTCATCAAGAGTTTGCAAAAATGGACTCAGAATTTGAGCTTCTTGATGTTGGGGCAACGCAAAATGAGCGGCTGCAAATTGTTAAGCTCTTAGATCTATCGATCGAAGAGATTTCAAAGGACTATCAACAAGGATTAGGAGCTATCTTTGATTTTTAAGAGTAGCAGTGAAAATGTTTAGAGATGAGTGCGGCGTTTTTGCAATTTGGAATCACCCTGAGGCTGCCAAATTGGCCTATTTGGGTCTATACGCGCTTCAACATCGCGGGCAAGAATCCGCCGGGATTGTGACCTTAAATAATCAGGAGCATTTTCACCACAAGGCACTTGGACTTGTTGACGAAGTATTCGATCAAAAGACAATTGACCGCCTTATTGGAAAAGCTGCGATAGGACATGTTAGGTACTCGACAACTGGCGGAAATATTTTGGGCAATGCCCAGCCATTGACCGCCTCACTCTATAATGGTCCGATCGCAGTTGCGCATAACGGCAACTTTGTAAATGCTAAAAAATTAAGGCAAGAGCTTCAGGCCGAAGGCTCGATTTTTCAGGGAACCAATGATACTGAGGTCTTGCTTCATATGATTGCGCAAAATCGTTCGAAGGATTTGCTGGAGTGTTTAAAGCATGCCCTTGAAAGAGTTCAAGGCGCTTATTCGCTCACGGTTCTTTCGAGAAAATCGCTTTATGCAATTCGCGATCCCTATGGATTTAGACCCTTGGTTCTAGGTCGAATTAAGAATGTTGATGGCAGTCGCTCGGCCGTAATAGCTAGTGAGACCTGCGCCTTTGATTTGATTGGGGCAACCTACGAAAGAGAGATTAATCCCGGAGAAATTTTTTGTATTGATGAAGACGGCGAACATAGTCATGAAATGAAGACCAAAGCTCCAAGACGCGCGCAATGCGTTTTTGAACACGTCTATTTTGCACGTCCGGACTCTTTAGTATTTGGCCGTAATGTTTATGAAACAAGAAAACGAGCTGGAGAAATATTAGCGCGAGAGATGCCCACTGAGGCTGATATCGTTGTACCAGTTCCAGATAGTGGAGTTCCAGCAAGTATTGGCTATTCACAATATAGTAAAATCCCTTTTGAGCTCGGTATTATTCGCAATCATTATATTGGTCGAACTTTCATTGAGCCAAAACAAGAAATTCGAAGTCTTGGTGTGAAGATCAAACTCAATCCCCAGACTGAAGTACTGAAAAATAAAAGGGTTATTGTGATAGACGATTCACTCGTTAGAGGAACGACCAGTCAAAAGCTCATTGCACTTATTCGCGCAGCTGGGGCAAAGGAAGTTCATTTAAGAATTGCGGCTCCGCCAACAAGGGGCCCATGTTTTTACGGTGTCGATACGCCGCAAAAATCTGAGCTCATTGCCAGTCAAAAATCGACGGAGCAGATTCGGCAATATGTGGGGGCTGACAGTTTAAGCTATTTATCGCTGCAGGGTCTGCTAGAGTCTGTCAAAGGAACTGAACAAGAGTTTTGTTCAGCTTGCTTTGATGAAAAGTATCCAACGCCGATCCCGGCCTTCGAAGGTATGTAGTTATGAAAAAGATAGAAAGTGTTTATGGTCCTCTCGTAGATATTGTGGCCCCCGCTTGGAAATGTCATCCAGATGATCTCAAAAAGGGTATGGAGTTAATTCTTTCTTGGGGACTTCATTCAAGATATCCAAAAAATATATTCAGTAAAAAAAGTATGTTCAGTCAAGAAGATGATTTACGGTTTCAGTTTTTAAAGTCGGCATTGTTTAATTCGGATTCTGACTTTGTTTGGTGTGTACGGGGTGGGTTTGGTTCAATGAAATTGATTCCAAGTTTGATGCGCCTTCGTAAGCCTGATAAAAGAAAGTTATTTATTGGTCTGAGCGACAT
Source organism: Bdellovibrionales bacterium (assembly GCA_043784965.1). Lineage (GTDB taxonomy): Bacteria > Bdellovibrionota > Bdellovibrionia > Bdellovibrionales > JAMPXM01 > JAYTQQ01. The sequence continues at coordinate 19,974 of JAYVXS010000281.1, read as the reverse complement.
TTCAAGTCTCCATTTATTTTTAAATCAAATATGGAATTGGCCGAGTATTCATGGTCCTATGCTTGATCGTCTAGGCGCAAATCCGCCACCACTCAAGTATCGAAATGAGCTTAAGGATTTGGTGACGGGAAGAAAAGATAAAATTACATTTGCAAATTTGAAACCGCTTAATACTGCAGCTCGCAATAAACAGAAAATTAGTGGGCGAGTTACTGGCGGTAATCTCATCACTCTGCAGGCTTCACTTGGCACAAAGATTGAGTGGCAAACACGAGGTAAAATTCTATTTCTCGAAGAGATTGGGGAACGTGGCTATCGAATTGATCGGGTATTTGAGCACTTTAAACAACTTGGGCTTTGGGCTCAGCCAAAGGCTTTGATTTTTGGTGACTTTACGGGTGGTGCAGAACCGAGTGGAAAGGATTTTGTACCAAGGGTTTTAAAAGAATTTGCTGAGAGCCAAAAATTTCCGGTATACCGCGGGATTCAGTGTGGTCATGGGATCATTCAAAGACCAGTTCCGTTCAATACCTTATCCTTTCTTGAGTCAGATCAGTTGACTTGCGCATGGCCAAAAATCTTGTGAGCCAAGAGCAAGTTTTTTTAGCGAAATTGGGCATAGCTTATAAAGCAGCAACGCCCGGACTCCAGCTTCAGGCCTTTGTCGGTGGTCGAAAGAAACTGGACGTGAGCGTTGGCAAAGATTATCCTTTCTATGATTGGGCTTCACTTACGAAAATTATTTTTTCAACTACTCTTTTGATGAGACTTTTTGATGAGAAGAAACTTTCTTTAGTTTCGAAATTGAAGTCGCAGATTTCTTGGTATCAACAAGAGCATAATCTTAAAAATTTGCTATCACACTCTGCCGGTCTGATATGGTGGAAACCCTATTATAAGGAGATTCAACTTGATTTGACACCTGAGCAAAAATTTTCACAGCTTGAAAAAGTAATTTCAGCCTCGCCTATTTTTGATAATCAAAATTTAAATGGGTTGCACAAGTCCGTTTATTCGGACCTTGATTTGTTCTTGTTGGGTTTTTTTTATACCAAGCTCACGCAAAGGACTTTGCTTGAACTCTGGACTGAGCAAAAAGATCGCTTGGGCTTTGAGACCACCAACTTTCATTACCTCAATAAGCCGGTCTATAAGATCGAGAAATATGCTCCGACCGAGGACTCTGAATGGCGAGGTAAGATCATGCAGGCGCAAGTTCACGATGAGAACACCTGGGCGCTCGGTGGAATCGCTCCCCATGCCGGGCTCTTCGGTGAGCTTGAGGAGCTAAGTAGATGGGGCCTTAAACTTAGAAAGGCAATGCGCGGTGAAGATGTAAAAGGATTTGCTAAGAGTGCGACCGTTCTAAAATTTGCCAAACGAGCCATCAAGCGTGAGCTTGGCGATTGGGCTAGCGGATTTATGATGCCGACCAAAGGGCGCGCAAGTTGTGGCAAATATTTTTCGCCAATTTCTGTGGGTCACACGGGCTTTACCGGCACTTCCTTATGGTATGATCCTGAAAAAGATTTACTGGTTACAATTTTGTCAAATCGGGTTCATCCGACGCGTAATAATCAGGAGTTCGCAATATTAAGGCCTTGTCTTCATGATTGGGTTGTTGAGACCTTGTCGTGTTAAATTTTGCCTGTCCACATTTTCATGCTTGTTCAGGATGTGAGCCTCAAGCTATACGACTTTCAGAACAACAAGAAATTAAATTGGATCATTTTATATCAATGGCCAAAATACATGGAATTTGGAGCGCGGGCTGCACAGCAAAAATTCATAATTTAGGCGATGGCTTCTTAAGAACAAGATTTGAGCTTACTTGGCAGAACGATCATTGGGGTTTTTGGTCAAAAGAGAAAAATGAGCTTCTGGCGATTCAAGACTGTCATCAATTGGAGCCTCGCTTAAATGAGTTTTACCAAAAATTCAAGAAAATATCTTGGCCCATGCGAAAGGCGTCGGTTCGACTTCGAATGAGTCCCGAGTCTAAGTTTGGTATTTGGCTAGATTTGGCAAATGAAGATGTGAAGGCGCTTTTTGAAAAAGGAGATGCGCTTCATGAGTGTCTTAAAATAGCAGAGGTTGAAGTTGGTCAAAGACGCAAGAGACTCGTTTTTGAAGATGGCCGCTTTCGATTAAAAGATCCGCTCTACCAAAATTGGATTTCAACTTTTGTAGCAGGTAAAGAAGTTTTTCTTGCAAGCCTAGTGGGTGGATTTTCACAAACTGGCCCTGCGGCGACCAAAGTTATTGCACTTACACTCGAAAAGCTACTCGATACAGTCAATGCGAAGTTTATTTTAGAGTTTGGTTCTGGCTTTGGAACTCTTACCTTCCCCGCCGCCGCTCAAAATAAGCGAAGAGTAATAGCACTTGAAGTTGACGAGAGATCGGTTGAGGCTTTGCGAGCAACAGCATTTAAAAATAAAATAACTTCAATTGAGGTAGTTCGAGGCGATTTTCAGCGAAAGAAATTCGCTTACTTGAAACCAGGTGGGAAATCAGATGAGAAATCAGATGAGAAATCAGATGAGATTGATACCTACTTGGTAAATCCACCGAGGTCGGGAGTCCAGAGCTTGCTTCTCGACATTCCCTTGAATGTAAAGAATTTGATATATATGTCTTGCTTTGAAGAGAGCTTTTTTAAAGACTCTGAAAACCTGAAAGCTCAGGGATTCGCACTTTGCGAATCTCATCTTATTGACCAATTTCCTCAGACTCGGCATACTGAATGGATGACTTTATGGACGAGATCTTAATGGACGAGATCTAAATTCATCCTCGACCAAAGGCCGTAGAGCAGGGGCCATGGAACAAAGACCATAGAGCAAAGACCATAGAGCAAAGACCATAGAGCAAAGACCATAGAGCAAAGACTATAGAGCAATGACTAAGGGGTCTAAAATGAAAATAAATTTAAAGCCGAATAGCCATATTCATTTAATGGGAATATGCGGAACGGCCATGGCATCACTTGCCGGTCTTCTAAAAGATCGTGGATACAAAGTGACGGGTAGTGATCAAAATGTTTATCCACCTATGTCTACCCAACTTCAAAATCTTGGCATAGAGATCATGCCGGGCTATAAAAAAGAAAACCTCATCCCAAAGCCAGATCTCGTCATCGTCGGCAACGTAATTTCAAAAATCTATGAGGAGGCTCAAGCACTTCTTGCTAGTGATATTCCGTATACCAGTTTGCCTAACGCGATGGGCGAATTGGTCATTGCCGATCGACACTCCATCGTCGTGGCAGGTACTCACGGTAAAACGACGACAACTTCACTCACAAGTTTTATGGCCGAGGCCCTTGGGTTAAAGCCGGGTTTTCTTATTGGCGGAATTCCGAAAAACTTTTCAGTTTCCTATCAGCTTCCGAAGGGCGATTGGTTTATTATTGAGGGCGATGAGTACGATACGGCATTTTTTGACAAGGTGCCAAAGTTCATTCACTATCGCCCACGTTCGGTCATACTCACGAGCATTGAATTTGATCACGCTGATATTTATCGGGATCTTGATCACGTGAAAGAGGCCTTTGTCATGTTGCTCAAGTTGATCCCTGAAGATGGCCTACTTATTTACAATGCTGAAGATGAAAACATAAAAAGCATTCTTAAATATTCAAAATGCAAAAATATGAAGGGCTATGGTTTAAGTAAGGGTGACTACCAAGCTCACGCGGTTGTGGTTGACGGAATCAATACTCATTTTGAAGTGCATCATCAGGGACAGGTAAGCCAAGTTAAACTCCAAATGCTGGGCGATTATAATATTAAGAATGTCACCGCGGCCTTTGCGCTCTCTCGCGAGCTTGGTTGGAATGAAAACCAGATTCTTGCAGCAATCGAGAAGTTCGAAGGGGTAAAACGTCGGCAAGAAATTATCGGGACGCCTAATAATATCACCGTGGTCGAAGACTTCGCACATCATCCGACGGCAGTTAAAGAGACTATATTAAGTATTCAAAAGCGTTTTCCGAAGGCAAAGGTATTCTCGGTTTTTGAGGCGAGATCAGCAACAAGTCGGCGAAAAGTTTTTCAAAAAGAATATGTCGAAGCCTTTTCAAAAGCTCAAGTGGTATTGCTTCCGCCAGCTTTCAATCAAGCATCACTTGCAGAAGCAGATCGCTTTTCGGTCGATGAGCTTATTGCTGATTTAATTGAGAGAAAGGTCGAGGCTATGCTTTGCAAAAGTACCGAAGATATTATCGCGCAAATTAAGCTGCGGGCTCGACCGGGCGATGTCGTACTGATCATGAGCAACGGCGCTTTCGATGGGATATATAAAAAGCTCCTGAGCTCACTGTTGAAGTAGATTTTTAGTCTTAATATACATTGTAATTTGATCTTGGATAAAAGCTACGTCGAACATTAATTGGCGACTTCCAAGAAAGTCAACCTGTGAAAAAAAGCCGCAAAGATCATTTATTAAAGCCAAGGGAAAAGTCTTAAATCAGATGACAAGCATCAGGCGTAGCCATAGAGTTTAACTGCAATGAAACAATTTGGTGAAAAGCGTGATGGCTATACATATACTGAAAGACCTGGTGCCTACGCCATTATCTGCAATGTGCAGAAACAAGTCGCTATAGTCGAGACTCCTACGGGTTTCTTTCTACCAGGTGGCGGAATCGAAAAGGGCGAAAGTCCCGAGCAAGCCCTGAAAAGAGAAATTTTGGAAGAAATTGGAATGAAAACTAAAATCAATAGCAAGCTTGGCGAAGCGGCTCAGTATTTATACTCTCGAATTGAAAAGCGGGCATTTAATAAGCTAGGATATTTTTATGTAACTGAAATTATAGGTCCTCCAGGTGAAGCCAGTGAAACCGAGCATTGGCTTTTGTGGATGAATAAAAAGGATGCTGTGCAAAAGCTCAATCATGAATTTCAAAGGTGGATGATTGAAGAGGCATTTAAAAAAATGCTGATAGCCTAGAGTCAAATATGAGTGAACCCCATAAAAGATGCCCAGGCACTCTGCTAAAAGTTTGGATTTGAGGCTACAAAACTTCTGATAATTGGATGGAAATAAAAAATAACTAAATTTATCGGTGAGAAAATAATATGAGTAGATACTTAGTGATTGTTTTTCTTATTCTTCTTGCGCCACAGTTCTCAACTGCCAGATTGATGAAGGCCGAAGAGGCCGAAGTTTCAATTATAGAGGAAACTGTAAAGATTCGTGTGAGTGCCGATGGCTCATCTATTTATAAGGTTTTAGAGAAGGTAAAAATTCTCAATGAAACTGGTCGCACCAATTGGGGAACAAGGCATTTAAACTATTCACCCAAGAATGCGCGCTTCAAAGTAGAAGCTGCCTCGACCCAAGTAGGTGAGACTAATTATTCGGTGGAGCGGCACGATATTGTCGACACCGAAATCAATGCAACCGAAAATGGCTTTGACGAAAGCAGACAAGTATTGGTCCCCTTCAGAAAAGTTGAAGTTGGGAGTATTCTTTCATTAAAAACGCAAAAAGAGGTCTTTCGACCGCCCTTTGAAAGACAATATTCGGATCGCTTTTATGTTGGAGATTATTATTTACAAGAACACCTTAATATTGAAATGGACTCAGAAATTCCGCTGTACTTTGAATTTAATGATCCGAACGCTCACCTAGAGTTCACCAAAAGTGAAAAAACTGGGCACTATGTTTACTGGATTCGCTTGAAACATTCGCTGCTTCAAAGACCAATCGAAGAAATAAGGAGCCGCCCAGAGGATTTAAAATTTACCTGGTTTCAGGTTTCAAGTGTATTGAAGACTGAGGAAGTGGTGAGGCCAATTGCAAAGTTGTACGATCAAATTCTGGCGCAGGATTTGCCGAAGATTTTTGAAAGTATTGTTCAAGAGGCTAAGCGCGAAGTGAATCCGCTAGATCAAATAAATTTCATCCTTGCCGCAGTCTCCGAAAAGATCAGGTATATGGGTGATTGGCGGGCGATCGATGGTGCCTATGTGCCAAGGTCTCTCAAACTCATCGGTGATACCCACTTCGGAGACTGTAAAGATCTTGCAACTTTAATGGTTAAAATGCTCAGAGCTCTTGGATTTGAAAGTGATGTGGCCTGGGTCTTTCGCGGCAAGACATCTCCTGCAATTTCAGAATTTGGCTATGTCAATTTCAATCATGCAATTGTTAGTGTGATTTTAAAGGATCGACAGCTTTGGTTGGATCCGACAAATTTTCAGAGTTTTGCTCAAGGAGTTTTTGAGGATATTGCAGAGCGAAAGGCACTAGTTTTGAGTCCCAAGAAAATTGAGTTTCGTCGAGTTGAGTTTTTACCCTTCAATGAAAGTCGTGAAATCACACACGAATCGACTTCGATTGAGGCGAATAGCATACGGACCAATCTAATTAATGTTGAATATAGCGGCGCCTTTGCACTTTCAATGACGGGCGCTGAGTTGAAGGATTCAAAAGAACAATTTGAAAAAAGTTTCATTGATCTCTATGTGAGTATTTCTGATTTGATCAAATTTAAATTTGAGCCATTTTTACTTAAGAGTCGTATCGTTAAGCCACTTCAATTTAAGTTTTCAATTGATGCTCAGTTTCATCCTACAGAAACCTCTTTGGGTCAGGCGCTTGAGTTTGCGCCGCCGCAAATTATTCGCGACATTACCAATATTGACCGAGGCAATCGAGTGTCTGATCTTCAGCTTGAGATTCCTAGCGAGGCAGCGAATATTTTTACTTTAGTAAATATGCATGGGAAGGGCAAAGGGCTAAAAGATTGTAAAATTAAAAGCCCCTGGATGGATTATACGTTCGCAGTCTCTGAAAAACTCAATCAGGTTACCCGGCAACTGGTCATTAAAAAATATGTAGTCAAAGTGGCTGAAGTTAAATCAAAGCTGTTTGAGGACTTTCAAAATGAAGTCAGGCGTTGTAGTTTGAGCAAGTTTTTAGTTCTTGATTTGAATCTCAAATAGTTGCCATAAAATTATGCAAAAGCTAGGATCTAACGCCGAATCAAGTTGACCAATTTGAGCGCTTCGAATAGCCATTATTACTTAATGAAAACTTCAAATCTGACACCACTTATGAAACAATTCTGGGAGATTAAATCTCTACACGCCGATAAAATTTTATTGTTTCGCATGGGTGATTTTTTTGAAATGTTCTATGATGATGCCGCGAAAGCGGCTCCAATTATGGGGATTGCACTGACATCAAGAAATAAAAATTCTGAAGAAAAAACGCCAATGTGTGGAGTTCCTCACCACTCAATCGGACCGCAAATAAACAAGCTATTGAAGGCTGGCCTAAAAGTTGCGATTTGTGATCAGCTTGAAGAGGCCTCTTTAGCCAAGGGCTTAGTTAAAAGAGGCATCACACGGATCTTGTCGCCAGGTTTGGTTTTCGATCCCGAAACTCTTGATGAGGCGACCTCAAATTATATCGCAAGTTTCGATGAGCGCAGCCTCTCTTTTTTCGAAGCGTCCACACTTGAGGCCTTTAGCTATAAACTTGATGGTAAATCTCTAGAAAAAATGAGGGATGATCTGCTTAGGGCTTTTGCTCCCGTTGAAATCGTTTTAGGTTCTGAGCAGGAGCTCAAGAATTTTGATTCTCATATTGTTATTAGTCGTTGTGATTTTGATCTGCATGCTCAGTCAACTGAAAGCTTCTCAAGTCAGACGCGCCTTAAGAAGTATCTTAGACAAATGCAAGCGAACGAACAAATTTTGAATATTGAATTTGAAATGCGAGAACTTTCTGGGCGAATGCAGCTTTCAAGTCAGGTGGTGAGGAGTCTTGAGATTTTTGAAAATTATCAGCGAGAGGCCAGAGGCTCTTTGCTCCATGCAATTGATCGGACCAAGAGTTCGGCGGGTCGCAGATGTTTGAAATCTTGGTTGAGATTTCCACTTATGCAAAGATCGGCAATTGAAAGCCGTTTGGATCAAGTTCAAGTGCTGAGTGAATCGCTTCAGCTGCAAAGTTTGCGGCTTGCAATTGCTCGTATAGGCGATATTGAAAGGCGCCTTTCAAAAATTTCAAGCCCCAATATTTCCCCAAGAGATTTGTTGTCACTCTGCGATTCGCTTACTGCCGGTCTCGAGGCCAGTGGTCTGAGCGCTCAAAAGATTTGGTCTGATCAAGATTTGTCGCAAGCGCGCCACAATATAGACATGATTTTATCGAGAATTATTGAAGAGGTACCAGTTAGTCTTAAAAACGGATCGGTGATTAAGGCTGGAGTATCGAAAGAGCTTGATGAATGCCAGAGGCTTTCGACTAATTCTCAAGATTTGCTTATGCAGCTAGAGGCTCGGGAGCGCGAGTTAACGGGGATTTCATCATTGAAGGTGCGCTTTAATAATATTTTTGGTTACTATATTGAGATTACCAATACTCATAAAGAAAAAGTTCCCGTTGCCAGATATGAGCGTAAGCAGACCCTGGCAGGTAGTGAGCGCTTTATGACTAAAGAGCTCGCGGACATTGAAGCCAAGGTTTTGGGGGCGCAAGCTAAGCGCTTAGAACTTGAAGCCGTACTTTTCGAAGAAGTTAGACAGGGCATATTGAAAACCTCACCGGTTCTCTTGAAACTTGCCAGAGATTGGGCAGAGCTCGATGTTCTTTCCTCACTTGCGCATTTGGCGCTCGAACAAGACTACAAGAGACCGCAATTTATTTTATGGGAGAATAGTCAAAAATTAAGTATTAAGGGCTCGCGGCATCCGGTGATAGAGCAAAATCTGAAAGTTCCTTTTAAGGCTAATGATATTCAACTTGGCTTAAATGATTGTTTGCTGCTGACCGGACCGAATATGGCAGGCAAGAGTACCTTGATGAGGCAAGTGGCCATTACTAGTTTGCTGGCCCAAATGGGTTCTTTTGTGCCTTGTGCAACTGCTGAGCTTCCAATTTTTGATCAAATTTTTACCCGTATTGGAGCCAATGATTTTCTGAGTGAGGGGCTTTCGACTTTTATGGTTGAGATGAAAGAGGCAGCTGAAATTTTATCCAATGCAACACCTCAATCTTTGGTGATATTAGATGAAATTGGCAGGGGTACATCCACTTACGATGGAATGAGTTTGGCGCAAGCTATTCTTGAGTATCTCCTCACCAATACAAATTGTGTGACACTATTTGCGACTCACTATCATGAGCTAACGGACCTGACTGGCGGATTCTCAAATTTGAAGAATGCCCATATGAGGGTAAGTGAAGTGAACGGCGAGGTTCGCTTTCTACATACATTAACCCAGGGTGCGGCAAGTAAGTCTTACGGAATTCACGTCGCAAAATTAGCCGGTCTGCCTAAATCCCTAACTAAGAGAGCCGCAGATATTTTACAGCAGTTCGAACAGCCTAATGTCTTTGCTAAGACTCCACAGCTGAATTTTGCTCTGACACCACAAAAATCCGCTAGCGAGCTCGCTATCGAGCTCGTTAATGAGACAGCTAATAGGCTTATACAGGACGAGACAATAAGAGTAGCAAAAGAGTTTCTGGAGAATATGAAGAATTTGAGTTTGGACAAGATGACCCCAATTGAAGCCATAATGGTGCTTTCACAAATGCAAACGAAACTCACAGGAAGTGATTTTGAAAAGTTTTTTAACGCCTGAAGAGCTAGAGGTAATTAGATCCAAATTAATTGCGCCGCCTACGCCTTATGGCAAAGAAGAGGCAGGTGATCTTGGCGCTAGATGTTTTTCCCAAAAAATAATTCATAAAATAGAAGAAAAATTTTCGCAACATCCACTTTGGTCAAAAACCCAGCCAATAGCACTTGGTTCTTGGGCTCGCGGTGAGCTTTGCGTTTGTTCAGATCTCGATCTCTTGTTTTTAGGTGAAGAAGATGTCGTAGCAAGTTTTGTTGAGCACTATCAGCAGCAAGGTATAAAGATCAGGTCACGCGTTCCACAAAATAAATTAAATTGGACTGAAGGCGTTGAGGCATTTGATATTATAGCTCTCTTTGATGGCAAAGCCTTTACTGATGAGACATCTAAAAAGCTAAAGCTGCAAGTAGAGTTAATACGTGGTCGAGGAATGGTTTATGCCCGCGAGCTGTTAACCTGCATGACTCTTGAGCGAACGTCGCGAAATAAGCGCTATGATTCAATTGCTAATTTTTTGGAGCCAAATTTGAAATTTGGGCCTGGGGGCCTCAGAGATTTGCATCAGGCGCTAAACCTTTCGACTCTTTTTCCGGAGCGCGTGGTGCAAACCGACTTCTCGCTGCATCAGCGCGCTGTCTTAAACTATTATCTCGAGTTTTGGCTCCTACTGAGGCATCGATTACATCTCGATGGCGGCCGTGATATTCTATCTGCAAGCGATCAAATAGTTCTTAGTAAATGGTTGGGCTACAAAGATATTCAAGAGTTTATGCGCCAAGTTCAAAAAGGCATTTCGCGAGTTAATTTTTATTCAGATCTGCTTTTCGCTGAGATGTTCGCATCGCCAGCACGACTTAAAAGAGTGGCTGAGGTCAAACTCGCAAAGCCTATTGATTGCGTAAATGCCTTGCAAAGGGATCAGTCAATATTGATGCAGAGTCGGATTCGCTTTGAGGCCTCGGTAATTTTCAAAGCTGCAAAATTGAGTGAGCTCAAACGGTCGAATCGGCAGTTTTTAAATTTGCTTCGGGCAAGCGCTTCAGATGAGCTCACCGTGGCGGTTTTTCGTTCAAGTTTAATAGATTCATTCGTTCCAGATTTTAAAAAAATTGTCGGCCATGTTCAGCATGACCAATACCATAGGTTTAGCGTTGATGCGCACTTACTTCAGGCGCTTCGCGAACTAAAGAGAGTGTTTGTTAAGCCAAAAATTATTGGCTCCCTTGCCGAAGTGGCAAAGATATTATCTCCTGACGATTGGGAGGTGTTAAGTTGGACTTGTCTACTTCATGATTTGGCAAAAGGTCGGGGTGGTGAGCACTCGCAAAAGGGAGTTGAGCTTGCCAAGCTTTATCTAAAAAAGTTTGCGGTGAAGAAAACCATTAAAGATGAGGTTTTTTGGATGATCGATAAGCATCTTATTGTTTCAGATGCGGCATTTCGAAAAAATCCAAGTGCAAAGTCGACTTTGCGTGAACTTTTTGACCAAGGAGTTCGAGGTGGTCGAATCGCAAGGCTCACAATTTTTACGGCAGTTGATATTCGGGCCACGAATCCTGATGCTTGGAATACTTGGAAAGAAAAACTACTGAAGCAGGTTTTTTCGGCGCTAACGGCCCCCGAGGCGAATGCGTATATTCTGCTTGAAAAACTAATCGGTAAAACAAGGTCGCCAGAGATTCAGGCTTTTCTTGAAGGGCTCGATCCTTTTTTACTGACTTCGATTCCGACTCAATTACTCGCATCAGATCTTAAGAAGCTTTTTGTTCGAAAGAAAGGCTTGGATCTGGTTCCTTTGTTATATCAAAGTAAGAAAAGAGAAATCTGGATTAGACTGTTTGAGCCAGAGGATCGTAAGGGCGTCTTTTTGAGGTTTGCCCAAAAGCTATTTTCTCTTAAATGTAGCATTAACCATGCTTCGATTACCAGTCATCCGAGTTTTGGTGTTTACGATTGGTTTCAGGTGCGTACGAGCCTCACGAAAGCCGAACTTCACCAGCGTATACTAAAAGGCTTGAGTCAGGATTCGTTTAGCGAGAATGCTAAGTTTCGACTTGAGAATGTCTGTTTTGATAAGGTTGAAATGATTTCTATGTCTGATGAAGATCTGGTCTTGGCATTTACCGGGCGCGATCAGTCAGGTTTATTGTTAAAGGCGGCGCAGGCGCTATCGAAGCAGAACTTAAATATTAGGTGGGCGAAAGTACATACTTGGGGGCGACAAAGTCAGGATTTGTTCTCAGTTGATTTGCCGAAAATAAAACCTATAGAAGAGATCATTGAAAGCCTGAAAGCAGACGTGACTTAGTTTTTTTTGGGTTTTTTTTGGGTTTTTTTTGGGTTTTTTTTGGTTTTTTTTGGGTTTGTTTTGCGGGTGGCTTGGTGAGTAGATTCAAAGGCTAGATTAAGAAGCTAGATTAAGAAGCTAGATTAAGAGGCGTTTTTTGAGGCTCAGCTTAAGGGCTGGAGTGAGTTCACTTTTAAGCGAATTATAATCCTAACTCTGCAGTTCATACAAACAAGTTTTCGGTTAAAAGAATTTATTGTTTCTCATATAAGAAGAAATGCTGACTTCTTTCAAATATTTAATTGCTTAAATTAATTTACATATGATTTGATTGAACGGTCACAGGTGGATTTAGTTTTTATTGTTAATGTATCTAAGTCGGTCTAGTTTTGAAAAATGTTTTGGATGGCTCTTGCGGAATCTGAAATTAACTGTCAGACTTTGATACAGGTGATGAGACAAAGCATGAATGCTAGTCGAAGAGCCTTAACAACTAAGAATTTACCTAACCAATAGTTTAGTAACCTTATCAGGAGGGAGCAAGGATGCTCAGAGACGCATTAATACAAAAGGGTTTGTCAAACCGTGAAGCCGAAGTTGCAGAACTGGTTTCAAAAGGTCTTTCAAACAAGGAAGTAGCTAATCAACTGTTCGTGACAGAAAAAACTGTCAAATTTCACCTGACAAACATTTATAAAAAAATGAGTGTTAAGTCTCGTGCTCAGCTGATCGTATGGTGTTTGCCTCACCTCGGATTTATCGAGAGCGAAGCGCAACAGGCCGCTACGAGCAGAGCCGAAGCTCAAGCAGCAATGGCGACGGCAGCAATGAACTCGGCTGGTGTTAATACCATTCCAGTTGGTAATACGACCGTGTCTCAAGCGGGCAATGTAACTCCGATTCGTAGTGATATTGGTTCAGGCAATGGTGATATTGGCGCATTCGGTCTTTAATAGTCATTTAGTTTTCTGAAATTTGAATCCGTTCCCAGCGATGGGAGCGGATTTTTTTTTACCTCGAGATGTTCAGCGATGAGGAGCGAGTATGCAAGACCCAAGACCTGTTTCAGCATCTAAGGTCGTAATGACAGAGCTAGTTCACCCATCGCATACCAATGCCCTCGGAAGTATTTTTGGGGGAACAATTATGTCCTGGGTCGATATCGCGGCGGCAATATGTGCTCAAAGGCATAGCAGAAGCAATGTAGTTACCGCCTCAATTGATGGTCTCGACTTTGTGCAGCCGGTATATAAGGGTTGGGTCGTAAATCTCAACGCAAGTATTAATTTTGCCGGTCGAACTTCGATGGAGGTGGGCGTAAGAGTTGATGCCGAAAATCCGGTAACCGGCGAGCGATTTCATACGGCGAGTGCTTATCTTACCTTTGTTGCACTTGGTCCTGACGGAAAGCCCGTTGAAGTTCCGCCAGTGGTTGCTGAAACTGAAACTGAGAAGCGACGATATATAGCTGCAAAAGCCAGGCGAGATAGCCGCAATCATGCGCGTACGCCTAAAAATTCATAGAAATTGTTTTTCCGCTGGTTTCAATGGTCCCTAAGAAGTTTTCACCGCCGGCGCCGGCGGTAGAAAATGAAGATTAGTTATAAAAGAGATTTATAATTCAAGCTTTTCAGAACGACCAATTTTTAAATCACCAGAGATCGTCTTGGCGGAGAGCTTTCCGATACCTGTCCCAAGTACGAGTTGAATCTTGCTGCTCTGAATATGTTCTTTGCCAAAGTTGGGATCCAGTTCGAATGCACCGCTAATGGTAGAATACTGAAGGCTGAGATCAGGCGGAGTTGAGAAATAAATTTGTAAATCGCCGGAAGTCGATTTGTACTCAATTACCGGGTTGTTGTTAGCGAAGGTCAGTCTATTGCCTCCCGAAATAGACTTGGAGTGAACTCTATAAAAGGAGCCGCTCCCAGCGAGCCCGCCACTGACTGATCTAAACTGAAGATCATCAATTGTAGTTTGGCTTAGCAGCGTATCGCCCGAAACGGACTCAAGAGAAAGTTCGGTAAGCTTTGCATCGCCAATCGAAATGTCACCTGATAGCGTTTTTATTTTTACTTTTTTTATGCCGAGAGGAACAATGACGATCATCTTGCCGTCAGTCTCTTGGCCGCTTAAATGAAAAAATGAGGACTCATCTAATTCTGACTCATTGGTTTTTATTAAGAGTTTTGTGCCCTGATGTATTGCTTGAAGTGCAGCCTCTGGATGATTGATTTTACTGACATAATGACCCTTGAGTCCAAGTGAAATGTGTTGAATGTCTTGCATTCTAAATTCAATATCAGTTTGCGCGCTTTGAATTTCAATTTCTGAAATTTCATTGGATTCAATATTTTTTTCAAGCTCAACAGATTGTGACGTGCTACTGGTTCTTGTGTATTGAGTGAACAGCGAATGAGGAAAGCTCTTTTGGCTATTGAGATTGCCAAGTACGGACGAAGCGTAGGATAATAAAAAACAAGTCAGAGTGATGATGAAGAGCTTTAAGTTAAAGCGACCTAAATTCATAAAATCTCCTATTTAAGATCACGAAGTAAACACTATGTTGATCGTGTTCTGATAAAGTTTAAATTCCATTTCAAATAACTGATGGTTCCTTTTAAGACTGCCGTTGAAATCAAGTACATAAAAATAAGAACGAGAAGACTCAGGCCAATCAATCCGACTGAAAAAAATAGGGTTGAGATATGAGTCCAAAATCCGGCGCTCATAAAGATCAGCTTACCAAAGAAGCTTACGAAAATTCCGATCGCCGACGCAAATAGACCCATTGCAACGGCCCAGCCGCCGACTAATAGACCAATAAGCCCTAAGAAAGGCCCGAGTACAAAAATAATATTAAGTGGCGCTAAAGCTAGGGTCGCAAGGAGGGCACTGACGGTGAGCCTGATTTGATTGTTAAAGCTGGATGCGCTCTCGGCGCGTTGAATTTTGAGGTCGGCTTGTAAACTATTTGCCAGGCTTTTTGGATCGCCAAGTGACTTGAGCACATCCTCTTCGCTTCTTCCGGCCCGAGCAGCATCTGCGATGTATTCAATTTGATCTCTAATGATATCTTCAACCTCTGCTTGTGGCAGCTGAATCAGTGCACGCCTAAGCTCTAAGATGAATTGGTCTTGTTTCATTTTTTGTCTCCGTTTTGAATAATGAATTCAACAGCCAGTGAGAACTGGGCCCATTCTTTGAGTAACTTTTCAGTCTCTTTAAGGCCGAGATCGGTCATTCGATAGTATTTGCGTGAGGGCCCCTCAGAAGACTCCTTTAAATAAGTTTCAAAATACCTTTCAAGACTCAGTCTACGAAGAATTGGGTAAATGGTTCCCTCTGATATTTCAATTTTTTTAGAAATGGTCTCAACGAGTTCGTAGCCATAGAAGTCACGCTTGCTTACGAGCGCCAGGACTAACATCTCAATGATTCCTTTATTAAATTGCGAGTTCATTACGATATATCTACGACACAGTACTATTTATTGCAAGGTACTATTTAACAAATAGTCTAATTTGCTCACTTTATTTTACTGGTTTTACAAAATTCGCCGCCAAAATCGTCACAGTGTAAAAAAAAATGTCACCGGGCAGGACCTCAGCTGCCATTAAACACGATTTGAACTGTCTAACTTTTGGCCAGCCCTTTGCTTGGGAAAGAGCTTCAGGGTCTGGGTCCATTTTGAGCGGTGATAGTTTGCGTCGACCATTTATGATCGCGCAAAACCTGAAGGAGCGTCAGCAGGATATGAAATACACTAGAAATCTCCTTTTTTTAGTTCCAATCAGTTTCCTATTTAGCCATTCGAGCTTGGCTTCATCGATGGCAACTTGTGGAAGTTTGTTCTCTGATGGCAATACCTATATTGGCGAAAGCGTCAATCTCGAGAAATCCTCACTTCAAGACATCTACCAAGAGCTTAATAGAGTCACCTCTGAAAAGTATCCGGCATTGGCATTTTTACTTGATGATCCGCGAGCTTTTCTTTCGCAAATGCAAACTCGCTTCGAGCAGCAAAAGTCACGGGGACTTGATCCGCATAAATTCTCCTATCCAGAGGCCGGAAAGCCCGCGCTCGATTTTGCAACCAAAGCTCTAACAGAACAGATTTCTGAGAATGAAATTGAAACATCAAATCTGCGTTCACAGATTAAGCATGCCTCATTTCATGAGTTCTTACAGATCTATGCGGCAAAAACGAAAATCAAAGAATACACCAAGGCAATTGTCTACGCTCGCGATTTGCTTGGCGAAATCAAAAACGTAGAAGCCGCAAACTATCCTTATCTTGATGTAATCGAGCTCAGTTACTTTGCGACTCGACTATTAGGGCATTTTGATTTTGTAAAAAACAGCGTATTTCAAAAGTCTACTATTTGGATGGATTATGCTGTTAGTGGCTATTTACAAAAATCCATCACCAAAGAATATGAGTATTACAAAACCAGATCCTCACCGGTGTTTCAATATCCTATGATTGGCCAACAGTTTACGCCCTCCGCAAGACCATTTCGAAGAGCTTTTGAAAACAAAGAAAAACTCAGCTTTGTTGTGATTCCGACTAGCATCGAGCTGGCAAATGATATTTTTCAAAGGCTGATGCCGATTCAAACGCATCTCTTTGGCATGAGCAAGACGCCTATTCTCGCTGATGGATTCAATCGTCCGAGTGGATTGTTTTGGATGCATGATGTGCGACACGAAGCCACTAAGTACTTTAAAAAGTTTTTGTATTCAAGAAAGCACAAGCTCAATGAAGAACAAATGCATCAAATTGATCAGGCAAGTGAGCGATGGTTTGTTGAGCTTGAGCAGGCCCAAAGAAGCGTTAAAGACCCACAACTGACTGCGGCGATTCGCCTATATGCCTTTAACTATCATCACGACCAGGGCAATCCATTCATTCCGTCTGAGTTTTTAAAAAGGCGCGGGCTCTTCGTTATCAATTCGCTCTTTCTTCAAGAGGTGTGGTCCGGTCAAGAAGTTGGATTTTCAAATATTAGATTATTAAGTGCTGCTGAGAAATGGCTTGAAGCCTTTTGGCAGACAAAAATTGAGGAGGAGCAGCTTATGCTGACTCAGCTAGGTCCGCGCTCATGAAAATCATTTTCAAAATATTAATTTTAAGCCTCTTTACCTTATTTATTTCACTTCAAGGGTTTGCGCAGACTTGTGCTGATCTGTTTTCTCTTGAGAAATCATTGATCGCAACGCAAAAGCTTTCTGCCAGCCCGGATAAGGCATTTTTTACTTCTTGGCGAGATCTCGATCCTAAGGATTTATTATTTCTTCCGGGCGCTCACGAAGCGCTCAATGAAAGAGTGAAGGCTTTGACTGGCGCCGAGGTTCCCGCTGAAGTTTTTGAGAAAAGAGACATACACTTTAGGCCGAGTATGGCTCTCGCACCAAAGCTAAAAGCTGTGGTGGTTTACGCACTCAATGCGCGGCTTGATTTTTCAACTGGGATTTTACTTGATGCTTTGAAGTATCATGCCTCTCAAGGTACAGAAGTCGTCGTGGTCTTGTCACAATTGAATCAAAAGATTTTTTCAGCAAGTCCATTCGCATCGGCTCAGGCGAGAAAACAACAAGCCTTTCTAGATGTGATACGCGCTGCTGGCAATGGAAATAACGTCAAAGCACTTTTCTGGGGTGAAAATGGATCGGATCAATCTAATGATGCAAGCTTAAGGCATATTATGACAGCGATGCATGCAAAAGCTCAAATCACCATAGGACATGATCCAAAGGATAGCACATATATTGGCGGAGGTAGAAATCTTGCAGATAATTACTTTTTGGATAGCGCCAGTGACTATTCTGCGAAGCCAGATTACATCCAATATCACGTCATCGATGCAAATGGTAAACGGACGCAAAGAAGAGAATCGCCATTTTTTAGCGTATCAGATCTTGATATTCGAGTGAATAGTCACTCCTTTGCTATTGATGCCGCTACTCAGCTTGTTAACTTACTCGCGGTGAAAGACAGAAATGAAGTTTTGCCATACGTCACCGACCATAATGTGATGGCACAAAGAGACTCACAAATTTATCCGGAGAGTGGTGCTTTGATTCGCCACTTCATATCCCGACCAAAACTTGATAATTGCAAACTTACGGGTTGTATAATTGGTGACCTGCGCATGGCCAAAAAGAGAATTCGCATCATAACTCCATATGTTGGTGATATGCCTGAGTTGCTCAGTGAGCTCGTT
This sequence comes from Bdellovibrionales bacterium, assembly GCA_043784965.1. Classification (GTDB taxonomy): domain Bacteria; phylum Bdellovibrionota; class Bdellovibrionia; order Bdellovibrionales; family JAMPXM01; genus JAYTQQ01. The sequence goes on along the minus strand of JAYVXS010000281.1, from coordinate 1,858 downwards.
GATGCTGCGAACCGCGGGGTCGAAGTTGAACTCATAACGAATATTGACATCAAGGGAGACGACTTTGCTCCCGGACTCGTGGGGGCTTCGAATCGAGCGAATCTATTGAAGCTTAAAAATGCTTTGAAACTGAAAATTTACGGATGGAATTACAAAGTCCCAATGGTTCACATTAAAATTTTGCAAATTGACGACGACTATATTAGCTCACATGCATTTAATTGGAACCGACGAAGTTTTAATTACGATGTCGAAAATGGGGTTGAAATTGTCAGCTCGGTAGCCGTCAGCAGATTTAACATAACTTTTGATTATACAAAAAATGTACTAGCTGACCCAGTAAGTGAGCTTAAAAAGCCCGGACTATTACATAGAATTATTATAAGTCTCACTAAAAATCATTTTTAGTAATGAAATATCCGGGCTAGCTAGGACCTCCGGCGCTAGGAATTGGGAACTATCAGTTTACCATTCCTAGCGTGAGGAGTGGCCTAACTGATCAAGCCTCAAACTTTAGTGAAAACTGCTTATTTGAAGATTTTGAAATGCAAGTGGCAGAGATTGAAAAGCGTGATGTTGAATCCACCTCAAGCAGAACAAAATTTTGATCGCCATAGTAAGCAAGCTGTCCACCTGAAGAGTGCCGATTAAAACGTTCGCCGGCGACTGTACAATGCAAACAGCTAGAAGTGATTTCAAAGATATCTCGATTTTGATGACGGATCTTCTGAATGCTGCTGTAGTGAACGTCACCTGATATGAGCACAACTTTTTTATTGGCAACTGTTGCCGCCAGATTGAGTATCCAGTTGTAGTCGGCCATATGGTTATTGCTGACTCCATCGCCCTGATTGGCAAGAGTTTGAAATTGACTTCCGTTAATCAAAAAGATGTTCTTATTGGGGCTTTCCTTAATTTGTCTTTCGATCCAGCGCTTTTGCTCAGTACCCCAGCAAGTATTGTGGCTTGCTCGCGTATCGTAATTTCTAAAGCTTCGATCATCGGCAAAAATAAATCTGCTGCCGAAAGCATCCCAGCGAAATGAAATTCCCGGTCCGTTTTCAACTCGCGAGCTATTATCGGGTACATAATAAAAATTTCTATAGATTTCAGAGATTGTATTGATCTGAGGTCGCGATCCATTGCCGTCGTTCCAGCCGAAGTCATGATCATCCCAAATCGAAAGGCTCGGGATGAGTCTATCTCTTGTATAATGAGATAGCTTTTGCCAGGTTTCAATAAAGTTAGCAATGAAGGTATCAATACTTGCAGGTCTCTTAAGTAGTACATCTGCAACAGAGTCAGCATAGACCGCATCGCCAATCAATAATACAACATCGGGCCGCGAGGCATATACCTTATCCCACATTTTACCGCGAATACTTTGTCGATAACTCGTACAAGAAATAACGGCAAGGCGACACTTTTTACTATCTAAGTCAGGTAGTAAAAAGTTCTTAAAGATTTCTTTTCGAATGAGCGGTGAAGAAATTTTAAGATTATACTCAGTATTTTTGGCTAATCTCGAAAATAAAAATCGAGAAATTGCATGCTCACCAAGCGGCAGCGTATATTTTGTCATATCGTCAGAACTCGTCAAAACACCCTGCGGATCGGACACGGTGAGGGTGATCTGATCGGTGGCCTTATGAAGACAAGAAATATAAACCTGGTCATCTTTAGTATAATTTAAAATGGTGGGAATCTCTGGACTCTCATCATTGAAGGCAAGCGCAGGAACGCAAGGAAGAAGAGTCGCAGCAGAACAAAGTTTTATGAAATCACGTCTGTTAAACATCTTTTGCTACCCCATTCTGATATGGACAGGCTGACCCACATCAAAAACCTTAGAATTAAG
>JAYVXS010000280.1:0-3530 GCA_043784965.1 Bdellovibrionales bacterium | reverse complement strand
AAGGCCATCATCAAACGCAAACAAAAGCCCTTAATAATATTCGCAAAGCAAATTAGCTAAGATGTTGAAAAAACGGGCTATTTTGATCTATTTTAGAGCATAGGGTGAGGCGGCCTGGCCGACTCAAGTTTTGGATCAAGAATTGAAATATAAGCTTTAGTAACTCAATTCCCATTTTTTGGAGATGTCCTATGATGCCTTACTATTTTCTGAAAACTAGCGTCGCAATCTCTTTAAAGGCAAGTTTATGTATCTCGATCGCTTTTTCACCTACACTGGCCTTCGGTGCCTCGGCTCAAACTAATATTCCAAAACCAGAGGCAAATGGCGGCCAAGCCTCTGACCAACAAGCTGCAGGCCAAGCTCAAATCAGAACTGATGAACCCCTGAAGAGAGCCCTTGAACTTGCGCTCAATGGTTCAGCTAAAACTTATACCGAAAGTTTTGACGCAGCAATGGATGCCCTAGCGACAGGCGATATAAAGAGTGCAGATCAATATTTATTTATAATGAAGGAAGCAGAAAAATATTTACTTAATGGAGTGAGCGCTAGCGCTTTAGCGGGTCTCTTAAGTCCCACTCTTACTCGCCGATTGATCAATATGGGAAATAAGACAAATAATAATTGGCTTGATACATCAATCAATACTTCAAAAATTGAACAAGCAATTAACCAAGCAAAACAACTAACTATAACTGAAAGTCCGCCTTCACCCTTGGATATTCCTGGTGGGTTAACACTGCCCGCACCTATAAATTTAAATCCGACGAATCCACTTTCTCCTTTATCGAGCGAGCAACAAATTCAAAGGCTGGTAGATTTAATGAATTCAAATAGTGAACTTCGCACTCTGCTCTGGCAAACTGCTGAAGAGCGCCTTCAAACCTCTTCATTCATTGGCGCCAATCCTCCCGCCTATTTACCGGCAAATCAAAATTCAAATATTAACCAGGGCTTTTGCAATCAGGGTGCATCTTTATGTCAAATATTTAATATTTTCAATGCGGGCAATACTGACTACGTTACTCCAATCGCCCTATTGAAAAACGAGTTTTATGGCTATCCACTCGACAATCTTGCTCAGAATATTATTCACGATAAACTTTGGGTTACTGAGCTCGCAGCTTTTGCAGGCTCCTTTCTCAAGGCTTATCCCACCATTAAAAATAACTCAACTCCAACTTATTGGGGGCAAGTAATTCCCGATTGGGGTGCCAATGGTGTACTCTTTTTTGTTATCTATTCTATGCTCGGTCGAATGGCGGCTCTGTACAACTATCCCTTGGCTCAAGACGAACAAATGGCGATGTTTCTGTTTATTGTAGCCGCCACGGGAGCAGCACTCCCCGCTTACTTAGCAACTGATGGAAGAATTTTAGACCCCGCAAGAAGTGGTGAGTCGGCTGTAAATAGCCCCTTCCTAAGATTTGGTGGGAAAATGATGGCTCGCGCACGTATTCTCAAAACCTCATTTGCTAGTGAAGTTGAAAAACAACGCTTAAAGCATCCAGAAATAAATCAAAAAATTAAAAATGGTGTTGATTTTTTTCGTAGACAAAAAGCAATTCTCATCGCAGAAGAAAACGCTGAACTTGAAAGACTAAAAAAGCTTGCTGAAGAAAAACCTGCTCCAGAAGCCAAAGCTGCATTGGCAAAACCTTCGAAAACTTCTAAGCCGATAGCAAAAGGTTTTGCAACGCCAATCGAAGTGAATACTGGCACAGCCCCAATTGAAGGCGGAGTTAAAGTCATTGAATCTACAGATGCCAAACCAAAAGGTGGACTTGCATTGCAAATTTTATGGATGACCTTGAAGGGTACAGGCAGAGCGATCACCTACCGCGAATTTGCGGTACTCGTTGGTGTCTTGGCAAATGGAATGTTTAGGAATTACTATACTGAGCACCGCAGAATGCAAAATGAAAAATTTAGACTCTATATGATGGGCGGAGCCAACACAGCTTTCTTGAAACTTCTTGTTCTATCTCAAAATCCATCGAAATTAGCTTTGAAAATAGTGACTCCCACGCCGCCTATAAATCAAACTCCGGGGACCCCAGGTTTTCCATCAACGCCTGGTAGTAACCCATTTCCAACATCGAATCCTAAGTCGGACCCTAATGGCGTATACTTTCCTTTTGCGGAGACTATAGGCCCTCAAAATTCAAGCGCTAATCAGATCAAAATTAGCTCGCCTGAATCGGGTGGTTTACCTGCGAAATTTATTTTAAATTACGCCAGAAGTCTCCATATTTGCTCAGTTCATGATATTAATTTAGCCAATCAAAAAGTAAATGAAATTAGAAAATTGTTAAATTCAAAACCTACACTTGCAAAATTTAACGATTGGCATGAGGCCCCCAAGGATGACTCTCTTATACGCGAATTCGAAATCCAACATACAAAAGATATTCCTGGTTTATTCAGCAGTAAAATTTTAGAGAGCTTAGCAGAAGCCGTAAAAGAGAAGGAAATCGACGAAAATCAAGCTAAAGATATCTTGCTAGTGCATGATTGCCGAGGTCGAGCGAACGCGACAATACATGAAGACTTGATCAAGGATATGGTCAGTTTTTCAAGTTTTTCAGATGCAGATATCGCAAAACTTAGAACTGCTGATGCGTTCATACGATTACGTATGGCCGAACTAATTTTGCAAATTCTCTATCTAAATGGACCCACCGGCGATAAAATTAGAACATATGCTCAAAACGTGCAAAGGATTCTAGCCGTAGACGGAGTTAATTTCATAAACTATTTTAACTTTTATGAAGGCAAATTGGCTGAAAGTTTCTTTGTTAAAGATCCATACAGCCAAACGGGTTATCGGCTTGAGAGCTCAAAACAAAATGTAAATCGTCCCGAAGGCTTAAAATCGACAAACCCATACGATCTTACTATTATGGACGAATGGCGCCCAGATGAGCCTCAATCTCTTCATCCAATCCCTAGACCAAACTCGAATGCGAATACTAATTCGACTTTTCCGGGAGGCGGAACTTTTGGCCAAGGCGGCGGTTCAGGATCTACTGGTGGCTTTCCTTTCAATGTTACCATAGCGCCTATGGTACGCTAAATATACAGACGAGGAAAATGTGAAACAATTTGTCTGCATACTCCTCGTCTGCGCTATAAGCATGAGAACATTTGGCAGCCCGACGTCTTGTCAGGCTCTTTTTAGCACGAACAATAATGACTCAATCAATAACGGATCAATCGATCGTATCCTTACGGATGAGGCGCTGAAGTCTCTGCTAGTATCAAACTCAAATTTAGTTTTCAGAAAATCTCGCGGATTAATTTCTTGGATCCGAAACAAGTTGACCGGATATGAGCCAGTGGCAGTCAACTTTGATCTGAGCCACTATAACGAAAGAGTAGCTTTCTATTTATCCTCATTGAAACTTTTTGATAAATCCACATTGAAAATTGAAGACTTAGTTCCGAAAACTTTTGAAGAATCCCTGGCTCTAATCGAGGCCACGACGCAATACAATTCTGTTACCGAAGGCATCAGCGATATCGGCAG
>JAYVXS010000279.1:0-3544 GCA_043784965.1 Bdellovibrionales bacterium | reverse complement strand
AGAGAAAGGCAGTAATGAGGAAACTACTTTTCCAACAAAATTTGCAGGGTTTCATTGTCTGTCCTTTCCTCCAGCCGGATTGTTTTTGGTTTATAGTCTTTCGTTCTAATAATAGCCTCGGTGTCGGCCTCAAATATATCCAATTCAATTGGATTAGTTTTACACTCAACTGTTCGTGAATTCTGGCCTTTGATTATAATTGATGCACATTTGGGGACAGTTGATAAAAAGATCGTTCTAATGGAGGTGTCTGATGTCACTTTGGTGGGCTTGCTATAAGAAAGGCTCGCATCATCTTCCGCGGCCTCGGCAGCTGTTTTTTTAACTCCCTTAGCTTTTGCTTTATTTAGATCAAATTTACATTCAAGCCACATGCTAAATTGTGCATCTGCTTCCTCAAGCTCATCTTTGATTGGATCGCATATCAAATTGCTGAATTCCTCTTCGCTAGAAATTTCCTGATGGAATCCAACGGACTTTTCGGTTTCAACAGAGAGCGACTTGATTTTTATATTCGACTTGAAAAACTGACTGGCACTTGACTGGCACGATTTTAACGCTTCACTGCGCGCAATTTCAACAGATGGCCCCGTCCCATGACAGACGATGCGGAGTGAAGACCCATTTAATTTAGTGCTGTTATTGGCGGCCCATGTTGGAACTTTAGCGTCGCTAACCGAAACTATAAAGGTGACGGCCATAATAAGTGCTTTCATATGGCCCATATTGATTATTTACTTTCCTGAGGCTGACTGCTCTCAGTAAATTTATCCCACTGCTGATCAACTTTTTTGGCGAAGTCTTTTGATAATCCACCTTTGCCTTGAGCTTTTTTAATTGCCTCAAAAATTGCTCGCTTGAATTCATCCTCTGGCATGGTGACAGTCGAGAATACTTTATATTGAGTGAGTCGCTCTCCTGAATCTTGAGTTGTGGCAACTTTCTCCCAATAGTTCTTTCCAGGTCTGATTGAGTTTGTAATTAAGTTTGATGCCTCTGCACCTATGTATTTAACCTGGGTGGCATTTGCTGAAGTGCCTTCTTCAGCGTTTTGGAGAATAAATTCCAGTTTTTGCTCAATGGCTCCAGCGATTGCGGCTTTGGCATTGTTCTGTGCAATTCGATATGCGGCTTCAACTCTGTCACTGGCGGGGATGGTTGTCATACCAGTTGAAACGACAGAACCTTTTTCAATTCTGAATGGTTCAGACTCTTTTAGCCAATCGGGACGAGATGACAATTCATCTATTCTCGACACCACGCGATCAGGTTCGATCTCGGCTTTAGTGGGATTTTTGACTGCTGAAGAACAGCCGATTAGCATAACGGTTAAGAGCATTAGTTTTTTCATTATTTCCCCTTATTTTTTATGTTTTTTGGTTTATTGACTTCACCCATATACTCCAACCAAGCATTTATCACTCCGAAGTCATCTCTATAAATATAAACTCCAAGATCCCCAGGTACGCCACCGTTGTATAATTCTCCTTGCAACATGATTGATCCACCCATCTTTAATGCGGTGAGAATTGTTTGTTGGTCGCATTTTGTACTTGAGTATCCTTTGCCGTTTGCTAGTAATGATCCTCCGGTTATTATCCTTGTTCCAAGATTCACGGTGTATGCTTTGCATGACTTGTCATATCCATTTGATGTGAATTCAGCTGCACAAATCATGGACACGTCTTTGCCAACTCGTGGGGAGTTCAAAAATATTGCCATGCAAAAGGGTGAACTGGCGGGATCTTTTAAGGTGGATATATTTTTAGCCATCTTTAGGGATCTATTTGCAAATTCGTCCTTATTTTTGAAATCAACAAGCCAGTATGATTTTCCAATTGCAATATTTGCTTTTGCTCGCGGAACTATACACTGTTCATATTCCCATTTTTTTCCGGCATGTTTTTCACATGAATTTTCCATTTTCTTGGGCTGGCTGGCTGCCTCGTTCGCCTTTCCGCGCTTTACATATTCCTTGATTGCAGCCGACATCTTTTCTGCAGCCGCAAGAACTCGTCCATTACACTCTGGATGATTATCTAAAACTGAATTCATCTTGGAATTTATAGCCAAAACCTCGTCTCCGGGGTCTTTATCCGAATTTAGGTTAGAGGTCATTGCAGTAAATTTACTCTCAAGCTCCAGACATTCTTGAGGGTATGCGAAACATACCTGTGAAACGGTTAAAAATAATATGAGAATAATCGATTTTCCCCCAATCACTGGATACTCCTTAAATGATCTTCGCATTCCTTTAGGCTATGAAAAAAATTAAATGAAAGTACTATTATCCCATTCCCAGCGCAGACAACGGCAGTGGGCAACGACTGACAATCTAGCCCCATGCTTGAAAAAAATAAAAATCTGTCAGATTTGTATTGATCCGCACTCATATTCACTTGTTTGCAAGCACCTTTATTTTTTTTAGGCTTCATAACATTTTCTTGCGCATATCCACTTGTGTTCTTTTGGTCTAATATTTCAGTTTTCTCTGGAGTATTAGCGTTCGCTTTCTGTTGAACAGCCGTCAATTTTTTAACGACCGCCCGGACTGTTATATCTAATTTTGGTTTACAGTCTGGATACTTCGAGACAACTTTATCTAGTTCAGGCATCAGTTTATTAAGTTCTTTTACGCTGTCGCCGGAAGGGGCAAGTTTTTGATTCTTTTGGTATCCGGTTTCGATTTTTACCGCCAGAGAATTAAGCTTACTGTCAATGTCCGCACATTCCTTTGGAAATGCAGGCTGACTGGCCGTCGAGCCCTTGCTTAGATTCACAATTCTCATGTTTGCAGATTTACAAAACTCTTGGTTCGCGTAAATATTGACTACGCCTTTTTTAATTAAATCCTCCATGACAACTGCAAGCTTCCCATCACCTTCTTGAATTTTTTGAAATTTAGCTTTTTTAAATATTGGAACATCGGCAGTTCGCATTATCAGTTGGCCATCTTTATATTCATACGTGCCGCTGACTATTCCTGAATTTTCAGATTGTAATTGGAACTTTAGATCAAGTCCGAAAACCACTTCATTGCAAGTCTTATCGTTCATAAGAACAACAAAAAATGTCTTGCCGACAATTGGGTATGGCTCAAGAGCATAAGCATTCACTGCATATACCAAAAATGAAATTGAAAGAAATGAGTTTTTAATTCCTCTATAGAATTTGGTATTCAATTTTATTTTCAAGTTTCAATTCCTTTCTTTTTCAAAACTGGTGACGTAATCGGCATCTCGATCGTCACCTTGCACCATCCACTGAATAGTTGTGTCGTTAATAATTCACTCATGGTCGGAGCCTGTACCGAGGTTTCACCAAACACAAGATACTCAACGGAAACGTCTAATGCTCGCGCGACCTTCCTAGCGTGGGACAATGATTTGGGCTCAACGCCAGCGCTCCATGTTTTGATGGTTGAAATTGGTACGCCAGAAACATGGCTCAATTTCTTGAACGTCATTTTCTTATTTTTCATAAGATGTTTTAGGACTGGACCTATTTTAACTTCATCACTCATTACATATAATTATCGTCTATA
>JAYVXS010000278.1:0-3553 GCA_043784965.1 Bdellovibrionales bacterium | reverse complement strand
CCTGTTTTTTGTTTATGCCTTGGTCTGGTTAAGTTGGGCTAGTCAAAGCCAGGAGCGAAGCGCCCAGACTAGCGAAGCGGCGATTGCAACAGAAATCTGATGAAATATCCGGGCTAGACTCATTTAAGCCAAAAGTTCACTTGGTGAATTTACCTATTTAGATCTTTTTCAATTTGTAAGCGTCTCTCAAGTTCTGGCGAACCATGATTATCAAATCGAACCGTCCCTTGAGCAACTTCACGAAGAGCAGTAACGATGTACTTATTGCTTTTTGCACTGAGTGTCGGCGTAGAGCCTTTGAGCAATTGTTTAGCTCTTTTAGCTACTAAAAGAACCAAAGCAAAACGACTATCAACTTTATCTAAGCAATCTTCGACCGTAACGCGAGCCATGAAATCTCCCTTGAAAATCGATTTGAACTGCCCAACCTACGACTTCGTAAGCAATTCTTCAATGATTTTCTTGAATTTTGCGTAGGAAGACTCGAAATCGTCATTCACCACCTGATAATCAAACTCCTTCGCCCGATTGATCTCCTTAGTTGCATTCTGCATGCGAACTTCTAGGTCAGGCGGAAGCTTTTTATCGCGCTTCATGACTCTACGACGCAGCTCATCAATCGAGGGTGGCAAAATGAAAATAGTCTTAGCATCCGGATATTTACTACGAAATGTATCAGCACCCTGGACATCGACATCCATAATAACAACTTCATTTTTTTTGAAAGCCTCATCAATCTGATAATAGGGCGTACCATACATATTCTGATGAACATGTGCCCATTCTACAAAAAAATTCTGACCAATTAGCTCTTTAAACTTATCGGCGCTCACAAAATGGTAGGGACTACCCTCAACCTCACCGGCACGCATTTGCCTTGTCGTATAGGTAACCGTATCTCGAAGAATCTTAAATTCTGCCGTGATGCGATCAACGAAACTCGATTTGCCAGCTCCCGACGGGGCCACAATAATAATCATTCTAGTCGGCATTTTCTTGATTGAGCTATTGTCTGAATTCATTTTGTTACTCATTCGATATTTTGCACCTGTTCGCGAATTCGCTCAACGATCGATTTGGCGTCCACCACATGAGCCGTCAATTTGGCTACTTGGCTCTTACTTCCAATCGTATTGACTTCGCGAAGCAACTCTTGCGCATAAAAATCCATTTTTTTTCCAAAACTTTGCGAATCATCGAGCAATTTCAAATAGGCATTGAGGTGTTCGGACAATCGACTTAGCTCCTCATTAATATCCGAACGATCAATTTGAATCATGACTTCTTGAGCGATCCGAACCGGATCAACATCTCCGCCAATCCCGAGATTTTTAAGGCGATCTTCAAATTTTTTAGAAAGCTCGACGTTCACTTGTTCGCGTAATTTTTCACATTGCTGCACAAAACTCTGAAGCTTTAATAGATTCTTTTTCACATCCAAACCCAAGGCTTTGGCTTCTCGTATTCTCTCGCTCTCACACAGTTTTAAAGACTTAACGACCAGTCCAAATAATTTTTGCTTCTCAAGCGGCAGAACCTTATCTTGAATTTTGAGAGTCATTAGTTCTGGCAGTTTGACCATGATATCAAGACTCAGTTTGTCATCGACGCCCAACTTTTTAGCGAGACCTTTTAAAGATTTAATATATAAACTAGCAATGTCCTCATTGATCTCAAGACTTATCTGCTTCGCGCTGGCGCGAATTTTTCGCGCACAATATACGTCGATTGTTCCACGCTTAAATACGTTAGAAATCATTTTCTTAATTTCATTTTCAAAAGAATTATACTCACGCGGAAGATGAAGACGAATATCTAAAAATCTACCATTAACAGACTTCACCTGAACATCTAGCTCAAGATCTTTATTCGAAAAGTTGGTATGTCCGTACCCGGTCATGCTTCTCATGTACTACTCTCTAACTTTTTCTATGAATTAGTCAAGTTCAGGAGTAAATAGATGAGCCACGGCCGCTTTAAAAAACTCACCAGAGTTCGAACTGGATCTCGTAATCCAATGATTTTCAAGATCACGCTTAAACCATGTGCGCTGTTTTTTAGCGAGCTGCATGGTACTGGTAATTATTCTCTCTTTAAGTTCTGAACTCGATATTTTCTGATCCAAAAACTGACCAATTTCAAAATAGCCAACGCTTTTGAGTGGAGCCCAACTACCGTACCCCCGCTCACGCAAAAGCTTTACTTCGTCAATCCATGCATTTGCGAGCATTTGCTCGGTTCTAAGAGATACACGAGATCTCAACTCCCCACGATCAAGATCCAGGGCTAACTTTTGAATTCGATATTTCTTTTTAAACGCAGACTTTTGTCCATCAAACTCGCGCTGTGCTTGAGTCAGTGATATAGGTGTCGAAAGCAAAATCTCAAGGGCTCTCTGTACCCGATAAGAGTCATGACTTGAAATTTTAAGTGAATACTCTGGATCTAACTTTTCAATTTCCTTCCACAATTTTTGGGAACCTTCGGCCGCAAATTGAATGCGAACCTGTTCCCTCACCTTTTCACTAATTTGTGAAACTGGTATCATCCCCTTCTCCAGGGCCTGAATGTAGAAGCCACTACCTCCAACTAAAACAAAATCATGAATTCCAGCCGCCACTCGCTCAGCCAATACCCTTTCTGCGGCTCTAACAAAGTCGCCAGCAGTCAGGCTTTGCGGTGGATCAACAAAAGAAATAAGATGATGCCTTGCTCGAATCAGCAATTCTTTAGAGGGCTTCGCTGTTCCGACTTCAATTTGACTATAAAATTGAATGCTATCCGCATTAATAATTTCAGCATCGAAATGCTCAGCAAGTGACACCGCCAAGTCACTTTTACCTGTAGCCGTTGGCCCAACGATAAAAATGATTCGGCCTAAATGAGGTTTAGTTGATACGTCCAAAATCTCTTTCTAGTTTATGAAATGAATACTCCACCGAAACGGGTCGCCCATGTGGACAGAAGCTAGAAAGCGCGAACTCATCCATTTGCGACAGTAAGGTTTTCATTTCTTCAGATGAAAGTGCCTGACCAGCTCGAACGGCCGAGTGACAAGCCATCGAAGAAAAAATATTCATAATACATTTTTCGATAGCAAAGCCGCCTCCTTGTTCCGAAATTTCTAAGGCCAAGGTTTCAATTGCTTTTTGTATAGCAGACTCCTTTATGATCGCCGGCGCTGATCTTACAGCCAAGCTCTCTGGGCCCATTGCTTCAATTTGAAATCCCATAATTTCAATTTCATCCTGATGAATCAAAAGAGATTCGATCAGCCCAGCTTCCATTTGAAAGATCAAAGGAAACAAGAAGTCTTGAATTTCGAATTTCTTATCACTCCATGACTTCATAAGACGCTCGTACATGACTCTTTCATGTGCCGCATGTTGATCGACGATCACCATTGAACTTGAACTTTGCGTGAGGATATAGGTCAACTGGGCCTGCCCTAAAACCTGTAGTCCCGACCAATATTTTTTCTCTAGCGGCGAAGTTTGATTTTGAATGCTCAAATGAATTGGCGTAGTTTGAATTGGCGTAGTTTGAATTGGCG
>JAYVXS010000277.1:0-3562 GCA_043784965.1 Bdellovibrionales bacterium | reverse complement strand
CGTCGAGCAAAAAATAGTTGATCCTATCTCAATCTACAAATTTAGTCGGACACAAATTTCATAAAAAGTCTAAAACAACAATTTAAGGGGCCAGTTTTAAAATACTTCTATTCTCGGCAATCGAGGCACCAACAATTTCTCGGCGGGGCATCAGATCTTGCATTGCAAAACGATTTGCACTCAACACAGCTGATGGGTATTTCGTATTCTTATCACACCACTCCGCAAATTCGAGCATTAGCATAGATGCAGTCACTTGAGCAAAACTAAATGCCATATTGCGACTTGAGCTTTGCCAAAGCTCTTCACTTGCCATCACTTCTGCTTCATTTAAGAACTCAACTAATTCATTGAATCTTTTTTGCGTGGCCTTGAGGCCACGGCTCAACTTCGGACTTTGAATTTGCGCCAGGCCCTTAGATACAAATTCTCGAAAACTGAGCAGGCTCTCTTTTTTGCTTAAAACTCGCAAAACATCAAGACTTAAAACATTGGTCGTTCCTTCCCAAATTGAGAAAACTTGGGCATCCCTTAATATTTTTGGAAGACCAGTATCTTCGCAATATCCAGCTCCACCAAAAGATTCGATAATTTCACTGGCATGAGCGACCGACATTTTCGCAGTAAAAAGCTTAGTAATGGGAGTCAGCAATCTCAAAAGTTGTCTTTCAGCTTCTGATATTTCACCACACTCATCTTTGCCAAGTAGTCGGGTTACAAAAAAGGTCAGATGAAAACAAGCTTCATAGTTCGCTTGTAAATCGGCTAGGACCTGAAGATGCAATGGCTGTTCGATCAAGAGCTTTCCGAAGGCCTTTCTCTTCATAGCATAGTCTCTTGCCAGGGCCAGGGCTCTAGCAGAACTTGCAATAGCGCAAACTGAATTATAAATGCGCGTCACATTGAGCATACTCGAAACTGTTTTCACACCTTGACCAATTTCGCCAACCAAGGCCGCCGGAGTCTCTTCAAGGCTAAGTTCTGCTGTGGCAAGACCCTTGGTGCCAAGTTTATCTTTGAGTCGATTGACCTTGATGCCTTTTAATTTTTGATTTTGGTCACGCAGTTCAACACAAAACAAGCTAAGGCCTTTGCTACCTTGCACCGAGCCCTCAATACGAGCCAGCGCAAGGGCCGTTTGTGAACCGGTACCAGACGAAAACCATTTGTCACCAGAGAGCAAATAGCGCTCCCCATCCTTTTTTGCAATCGTCGAGGTTTCAGAAACATCTGATCCACCGCTTCGCTCAGTCATCCATTGCCCTGAGGTCCAAAAATCTGTGCCACTTCGAGAAGTGAGCCGATCAAAAACATGTTTAAGTGCCTCTGGCTTACCGCATACTTCGAGGGCGCGAGCAGCACCATCTGTCATTGCCAAGGGGCAGCTTACGAAGGCACTAGAGGGGTGGAACAAAAAAAGCTTCGCAAACTGATAAAGTCTTGAATAAGTCTTTTGCTTTCGTTCATAGCCGATTGCAATGAGGCCCTCTTCAGCGGCCACCCTCTCTAAACGTCGCCAAGCTTCAGAAAATCGAATTTCATCAATTCGAACGCCCCAGGCATCAAATGGTATATGAAGAGGCGGCGTGGCTTCAGCCTCGAGCGAAAGCTTTAATAGTTCGCTGGCAGCGCGCTCACCAAATTTTATCAAATCATTTATAATAACAGTGCGAAATTCATTGGGAACAGAAAACTCCAAATAAGCCTGCAAAAGTAAGTCAGTCAGAAAGGTATTCTTAAGCTCAGGTGCTTGCTGAAAAAATGGGCTCATTATTGATCCTCTGCTTCTAAAGCCTCTTAATTGAATTAGTAGTTAAACATTAAATGCATAGAGCTAATAAATCATCAAGTTTTGTGGCTAAATCCATCGAAAATGGATGCCCTTAAAGACAAATCGTGTTCTATTCGACGACTAATTTAACGCAAACTTGTAAACTAAGTAGGAGTAAAGCAAAGTGACTCATCTGAAAATATTTTCACTCAGTGTAGTTCTTGGTTTGGCCGCGAATTTTATTTCAGTGCCTACTGCCTTCGCTGCTGAAAAAAAATCGATCCCAAAAAAATCTATAAAAGGAGATAATAAAATGGAAAAAATGCCCGTCGTCATAATCGAAACCTCTGAAGGTAAAATTGAAGTTGAACTCAATCGTGAGAAGGCGCCTATATCAGTCGAGAACTTTTTAAAATATACCGACGAAGGATTCTTCAACGGTACTATTTTTCATCGTGTGATTAAAAACTTCATGGTTCAAGGCGGCGGCTTTGACGAAAAAATGTCGCAGAAAAAAACTCACGAGCAAATTAAAAATGAGGCCAGCAATGGCTTGAAAAATGACAAATACACTTTGGCAATGGCCAGAACTAATGTTGTCGACAGTGCCACGGCACAGTTTTTCATTAATTCGAAAAATAACGACTTTTTAAACTATAAAGATCCCTCTCCTTCAGGCTATGGTTACGCAGTTTTCGGAAAAGTAGTTTCTGGCCAAGATGTCGTCGACAAAATCGAAGCAGTACCTACGACTACCAAAGATGGCATGTCAGATGTGCCAAGCAAACCAGTGAGTATTAAATCAGTTAAAAGAAAGTAGTTCTGTTGGAAGCGACTATTATACATTTTTTCTCGGATTATGCTTATCACCCGCTGTGGATTTACAGCGGCATATTCTTTTTTATGATTCTAAGTGCTTTTGGTCTGCCGCTGCCTGAAGAAGTTGTCTTGATTAGTTCTGGCCTGGTGGGTTATGCGGCCCTTCATCCAGAGCAGTTTCCACCGCCCTATCCAGGGGCACCAGTGGTAAATGTTTATGTCTTGGCTGCAGCTAGTTTTGTAAGTGTAGTCTTTAGTGATTATTTGATTTATTTTTTAGGTCAAAAATTTGGCAGGCGTATACTTAAAGGGCGTTTCTTTAGCCGAATGATCAATCCAAGAAGACTCGTAAAAATCGAAGAGTGGGTAAAATCATACGGCTATTTTGCCTGTGTGATTTTTCGTTTTACTCCAGGCATTCGCTTTCCGGGGCATCTTATGTGCGGAGCCATGGGCCTAAATACTTTGGGCTATTTGGCGATTGATTCAATAGCGGCCTTGGTCTCCGCTCCGACACAGGTTCTGCTCGCAGCTTTTTATGGCAATGAAATTTTATCTTATATCAAAGAATTTAAGCTCTGGGCCATCGCGACCGGTCTTCTTGTCATTTCAGTTATCTATCTACGACGCTATCGTGAACGCCGCAAATCCCAGCGTAGGACCACTAGTGTTGAAGTTATTCTTTAAAAACTCTTATGTTACGTGGCTCTAAGCTAATTGTCTACGTAGAGCCAGCTACTTCAATCCTAAGGGCCTGCGCAAAAATAAGTATTACAATTTTTGCGCAGTGGATTTTGAATCAGATCAAAGCTGAATGAGGAACGGCTAGCCAGAGGGGCTAACCGGACGACGACCAACCAAGAGCTGATTTAAAAGACCTAGCCCGGATATTTCATCAGATTTCTGTTGCAATCGCCGCTTCGCTAGTCTGGGCGCTTCGCTCCTGGCGTTTTCGAGACCTTTTCACTGCGA
>JAYVXS010000276.1:0-31248 GCA_043784965.1 Bdellovibrionales bacterium | reverse complement strand
GTTCAAGTTCAAGTTCAAGTTCAAGTTCAAGTTCAAGTTGAATAATACCCTGGTTCGGGGCCTATAGTGAGCTCGGCATGTAGATTGCGACTAATAACTTCGGGCGGTTTTTGAGCCCCCATTTAGGATGGATTTGAACTCGACATCTTTTTATCAGGGACATCTCGATCAAGTTAGTAGAAGTTTTGCATTTTGTATTGCATGCCTAGAAGAAGATTTGCGCCTTTGGGTATCGATCTCTTACCTACTGTGCCGCATGTTGGATACGATCGAAGACACCACCTGGGATGAACCAAGTATAAAATTTTCAAGTTTTGATAAATTTCAAGGTTTCATTTCTCAGGCACCATCAATTAACGAAGTCCAGCAATGGTCCGCCGGCTTTTCAAAGAATATTCCCAAATCTGAAGAGATGTTGTTGCAAGATGCCTTTCAAATTTTTCAAGATTTTCATGCGCTCGCGCCGCAAATTAAAAGTAAAATTCGGCGCGGCGTTCTCAATATGAGTCGCGGCATGGTTTATTTCTCTAATGGTGAGCGTAGCCGACTTAAGAATATGGCAGAGGTCAATCAATACTGTTTCTTTGTCGCTGGCGTAGTTGGCGAAATTTTAACCGATCTTCAGAGTGAGAAGATGTCTTTTCTCAAAGTTGAAAATATCTATTTATTATCTCATCACTTTGGTCTTTTTTTACAAAAAATAAATTTACTTAAAGATCAATCTAATGACGAAAGTGAAGGGCGTTTTTTGGTCCCTTCCCGTATCCAGCTTTTGCAGAGCTTAGCTAGGAATGCGAAATACTCCCTGGCATACATTCAAAGCATTCCAATTCAAGCTTCTGGCTATCGACTATTTTGCTCATGGTCTTTTTTTCTGGGCGTTTATTCGATTGATTGGATACAGAAATCATGGACGATGAAGATTTTAGATAAAATCCCACGAGCCTTTACTCAACAGCTTTTAGCAAAGATTCAATTGATCATTGATGACAATGCCGCCTTAGAGAAATTATTTAATGAAAAATTTGAATGTCTAGGGGCTTCAGATCAAGATAGCTTCGCGTCGGACTTATCTTGGTTCCACGAAATTTATGAGGGCCAGCTTGATCAAAAGCATTTGGCCGGCTTAGGAATGTAGAGAAAGTTAGTTAAAATCAATTCCGCACAATCTCCAGGTACTTAATGTTGCAAAATCTAGCCGCGAACTCGTTGGCCGTGCTGATGATAATGATGCTGCTGAAAGAGCTGCAAGAATGGCAAGAGTGAAAGCCGTTTACAATAAGTTAGTAGCCGAAATCAAAGGGACTGCTAAACAAGTCGTTAACGGCATTAAAGACTTAATGACACGAATTACAACTGACGACAAAGATTAGAAAATAGCTTTTTAGTTGTTATCGAAAGGGCGGCTCAGGTTGAGCCGCCCTTTTTTTGTCTTGCTTATTGAACTAGTTCGGCTTCGGCATTTCCAGAATAAGTTGCCAATACGCAACAAAACTTACCGTCTTTTCCGGCCCAGATATAGTATAGACCGGGTGCTTTTGATTTCGGATCGGAGATAATCTTAAGCATTTCTGGCTTATTGGATGGTGTGACAAGTTCTCCGCAAAGTTCAGCTGCCGGTGAAGCAGTCGCACCGCTTTCAAGAAAGCGAAAACTGGTGATTTTAACGTCAGCGGCGAGAACATTCAAGCTTGTTAAGACTAAATAAATTGAGCCCAGTACGGAAATTTTTAACTTCGACATTGATACCCCTTGGTTAAATTGAAGCCCCAGCACCCCTTGTGGGGTCATTTTTAAACACATTAAACAGATACACAAGACTAGTACTGATTACTGCTGCTTTTTAGTTTGTAAAATGTGGATAAATCGCTATTGAGATGAAGGTTTTCGATTGGTTCAGGGCTTGCAATACTTGAGCTCATGCTAACCAAATCGAAACTAATGATGTTTATCTGCCTAAACTTAATCAATGTCTGCCAATTTGCGGCCGCCAGCCCTATTTGCGAAGAGCTTTTTATTAAGTCAGATCAATCGGCAACTGGTACTTTGCCTCGCAAGGCCAAAAATATTGAGCGTGTGCCACTGGAACTCATGCGACCATCGCAGTCCCAGGCCGGAATGGCAATGGTCGATTTTAAATTTGGCGAATTTGAAAGTGAAGCCAAATTGATAGCTTCAAGCCAAGGTATCACATTGAAAAAGGCAATGCTAAGTATTGTTAGAAAACAAGCCAGTGTTGGAGTTAACGCGTATATTGATCCGGATGGCCGTGTTTGCCCTGATGATGGTCATCATAAGATATTGACGATATTAAAGGCGCTGCAAGTCTATAGTTTCAATACAAAAAGAGTTGAAATAAAGGTGAGCATTGAGCCAGAAAATGATTTTCGCAATAAATCATGGGACGACTTTGCTGATAAAATGCAAGAGAAGGGCCTTGGACAATTGGCGCCAGAGCAAGAAATCGAAAGTAAGCGCTTAAATGAAACTCCTGGGCAGCGAATTAGGCGTCGACCAAATAATTTCTTAGATATGACCGACTCACCTTATCGAAGTGCAACCGGGCGGATGTTTGAAATCGTAGGTATTGCAGGAACTCAGTTTAATCCCATGGTGCAGTTCGTACTTGGAAAGTTATCAAATAGATATGGAATCAAGGTCAAGTCTGGTGAAGAGTTTAGTCATGAAACTCAGGGAGCGTTTTTGAACCTGCTTTTTGAGGGTGCCCATAGTGCTGAGGTAATGAAGCTTCTTTTAGATAGTGCTCTTCCACAAAATAAAAAAGTCGTCCAAGATGAACTTCTCAAAGCACAACAAAGATATCTTCGCATTCGTAAGGCCATCGAAAATGGATTTGAATTTGAAGAAGAAGACTACGAAGACATGATTTTCGCGAATCGATCAAAAGATAATGAATTCGAAAATGAAAGTTCTAAAGCCAAAGCCGCGTTTATTATGGCGGCCATGGTCTTTGAAGCGCCTGGTATTTTGCCGCGAGTGGTTTTCTTGCCGCGAGGAGCATCTTTCTATAGTGATCTGTTCGAAATTAATCGATATAGTCTGGCCAGCATTAATCCACGTGAAGTTCATCGACTTTTGTCATTGATAAAAGACGGCAAACTTTCTGAATTGAGCCGCGCTGATAAGAAGCTGCTTAAAGAAATGCGAAAGGCCCTCATTAAATTGCGTTCTGCTTATCGGTTTTTCGCACGCAATAATACCGAGCCAAGTGAGATTGCTGATTACTCGAGATCACTGGGCCAATTAAATGATCAAATTTCAAGGTGGAATGTCGACAATAAAAAGACAAAACAAATTGAACAGTATGCGGCTCTAGTTCTTAAGAAAATGGATGCGGCAACAAATTTATTGGAACAAAAAGTTAAAGGAATTTCGACGCCAGATTTTTTCAAATTTAATGTTGATAGATTGGAAGACATTGAAAGATTGTTAGCCGGCAAAGAATTAAGTGTGGATCAGTATCATTGGCTTCGGAAACGGATACGTGAGTATGCCAATTTTTTTCAAATGTTACTTGCAAAAACCGATGATCCAGCGGCCGATCTTCTTGCCAGCAGGCTAGGGAACTTGAGCTTTCATATGGGTCAATTTAAAGATGGACTATTGAATAGCAAAGTGGCTCAACATAAGAAAGATCCAGGCTCACAGCCCACTAAATTAGATGAGAAAAGCTTTAGTCTATTAAAAGACTTTCTGGAGATTTTGAAAGAGAGTTTGAAAGAGAGTTTGAAAGTGAGTTTGAAATAAGATTTGCTCTCGCCAAAGTCGCAAATTACTTTTGCTCACATATACTGACCTACCCATAACGGGGACCGAAACCGAAAAAATGCAAGCAGTCGCAGCTGCCCCTCAACTGCCTCGCAACTGTAATATGTAATTGGACCAATAAGAAAAGGATAGGTCCCTTGCATGAATCAGCTAAGCGATCTCGTGGCCCCTAAGCTAAAAGATTGTTCAAATTCAGGGACGATGGCTTGAATGCCAAGTTTTTCTTGAATGCAACGACGAAGTTCATCTGAGGCCATAGGCTCACCATGAGTTACAAAGACTCGAGAGGGTTTTTTCTTTAGTCCTTGAATCCAAGTTAAGACTTCGTCGCGGTCGGCATGGGCTGACATCGAGTCGAGATGTGAAATCTCTGCCCTTACAGCCCAGTATTCTCCGTGGATCTTAATTTCTTTTGCACCCTTAGAAATCCGGCTTATGCTTGGAGAAGCTGTGTTGATTGGCATGTCTGGCTTCTTCTTCTTGAAGATATCCTGAATCAGGGAGACGTACGCTGCACAGATCGTGAGTGGCTGCAGTACAAAAAATACTACCGCGAAAGCCATTTTTGACTAATAACGGGATGTATCCACTGTGGTCAAGATGGGCATGAGTTAAGAGAACCGCATCAATTTCTGAAGCGGGGACTGGCAGTGGCTGCCAGTTTCGCAAGCGTAATTTTTTATAGCCTTGAAAAAGCCCGCAATCCACCAAGACTTTGGTCTTTCCAAACGTCAATAGATAGCGAGAGCCGGTGACGGTGTCTGTTGCTCCAAGAAATCTTAGTTCCATTTGGTCTCCTTAAGCTAATTGAAGTCATTCATGGTAAGCAATATAGTTTCCGTAGGCATTAGTCCTCCGCAAAGTTTTCTCTTTCAAACACTAACCAATACTTTAGTTAAATCCTGATTATTTTCGAATCGGCTTAAACTTTCGATTGTGGTTGTTGCAATATTTTTGAGTGCTTCGTGGGTCAAAAATCCTTGATGTGAAGTCACCAGCACATTCGGAAATGTCAAAAGTCTTGAGAGCTGATCATCGTCGATTCCAAATTCCGACAGATCACTGAAAAAAACTCCAGATTCTTCTTCATAAACATCAAGGCAGGCGCCACCTATTTGGTGACCTTTTAGGGCCGTTACTAGGGCCCTAGTGTCGATGAGTGCGCCGCGCCCAGTATTAATTACAATTGATTCTTTTTTCATTGTCCTCAAAGCGGACTCATTTATTAAATAACGAGTTTCATCGTTCAGCGGGATGTGTAGCGAAATGACATCCGACTCTTGAAAAAGATTATTTAATTTTACATATTGAATGTTATTTTTACTAGCCCATTCCAGACTCGGATATTTATCATAAGCGAGAACATTACAGCCAAAACCGCGCATTATCTGAGCAAATATTTGCCCGATTTTACCGGTCCCAATGATACCAACATTTTTATTGTAGAGATCGAAGCCCACAAGACCTTCTAACGAAAAATTCATTTCACGAACTCGGTTGTGCGCACGGTGAATTTTTCGATTCAGCGTCAAAAGAAGGCCGACTGCGAATTCTGCAACGGCATGTGGTGAATATTCGGGTACACGTACCACGCTGATATCGAGTGAATGGGCGCAATTCAAATCAACTTGATTGTATCCGGCGCAACGTAATGCAATTAGTTTGATGCCAAGACTCTTTAACAGCTTAAGTGTCGCCGCATCGGCTCGATCATTGGCAAAACAACAAACGGCATCGCAATTCATTGCTAAAGCTGCCGTTTGTTGATTGAGTCGCGCTTCAAAAAAGTGCAGCTCATGTTGATTATTATTTGCAGCTTCTAAAGCATCACGATCATATTTGTGAGTATCAAATACCGCAATTTTCAAGTGTCCACCTACTATTTTTTTAATCTAGCTTTTGTTTCAATCTGCCTTCTGGCTTAAACTGCAACCTATATGCCGCCAGAGAAGGCGCTCTCTTTAATTGGCCATGAGAAATGAGACAAACTGGCACGTGAGCCATTTGACTTGGGACAAAGTGGGCCATTGACAGTAATGAGCCGCATCCATAAAGTGATTCAATGGAAATGCTAAGTCCTTCTGGGCTAGTGGATCAGGTTTTTTTAAGATGTGTTCAAGGCTGTTTCGAGGCCATTATGATCACTGATCACTGATCAGTCTGGTCGCCTGACTTATGTTAATCCCGCCTGGATTCTCACCTATGGTTATAAAAATGAAGAAGCAATAGGGCAAACGCCGAGGATTTTGCGCTCAAACCGCAAGACGATGAATTTTACAAAAATTTATGGAAGACCATTCTCGATCCAAAGATTGGCTTTTGGCGTGGCGAAGTAATTAATAGAGCAAAAGATGGACGTCAAGTTCCGGTCTTGTTGACCATTACTCCTCACAGAGAAGACAACGGTGCAATTGCTGGTTATATGGGAATCGCAGTCGACCTTTCAACATTTAAGCGAATGGAGCAGCAGATTCTTCAGCAGGATCGACTCGCTTCGATTGGCATGTTGGCGGGCGGCCTCGCCCATGAGATTGGCAATCCACTGGGCGTAATCCGCGGACGTTCAGAGCTTGTAATGAATCAGCTTTCAGGCAATTAAAATGCCAAAAAGAATTTAGAAGTGGTGCTTGGTCAAATTGATCGCATCTCCGGACTCATTCAATCCTTACTACGGGTGAGCAGGGTACCAGATCAAATTCTATTGCGAGAGCTTAATCTTTTACCTGCGGTTAACGAAGTACTCGTTCTGGTAAGCGAAGCTTGCCGTAAGCTTGGGATTAAACTGGTAGATAAGAATTTAGAGCAAATTATTTTTGCTGATCCAGCTCATTTACAGCAGCTTTTTTTAAATATCATTATCAATTCGATGCATGCCATTGAAGAGCAGATTGTCGGTTCTACAACAGGTAATTCGCAGTCCCACTATATTGAAATATCCGCAGAAAAAATTGACGGTGGCCGTTGTGTGGTAGCAATTCGGGACTCTGGTTGCGGCATAAGTAAAGAAAATATTCGAAAACTTTTTCAGCCGTTTTTCACAACAAAAGCAGCTGGTAAAGGAACTGGCTTAGGTGTTGCAATGTTTATAGCAAATGTTTTTTTTCAATTAGCAGCTAAATTGGTTATATGTCGAAGACCTGAATTCAAGGACAGTGAGACCGGCTACCTAACTAGATGAACCAAAAAAAGATGAACCAAAAAAAGATGAACCAAAAAAAGTGAAAAAAGATAGAGCCACGGACTTGAGCCAAGCTAACACGAGTTGAGATCTTTTGACTCACTCGCCTTAAAGAAGCTAAGCCAAATCATTTTTAAGAGTAGCTTAGGATTTAATTGGCTCAGAATAATTGGCAGGTTCTATGCAGAGACTAAATACAAAGGAGGTACTTATGCAAAAATCAGTCGCCGCGTTTATGATTAAAAGTCCCTATGTCGGGGATGCTGAAATGGGTTTACAAGAGGCACTCGAATTTCTTACGGAGTGTGGGGTTCGACATTTACCGATTGTCGAGGATAATAAACTAATCGGCCTGGTCTCTGAAAGAGATTTGCGGGCTTGCACGGCTTTACCTCAGGTTGAAAAACTCACAGTTGGTGATATTATGAAGCGCAATGTCTATGTAGCTGAACGCTCAACACCACTACGTGAGATCGTAGGTACTATGCAGGAGCGAAAGATCGGCTCAACCGTTATCGTGAATAGATCAAGCGAAGTGCTAGGTATTTTTACCGTAATCGATGCTCTTGGCATATTGGGAGAGTTCTTAGACGATGAAAGCACTGAAGACGTTTTCATAGACGACTACTATGATGCCTGGGATCTAAATGCTCGCTGTTAGCCTAGGCATTCAAATTAAATTTAACCAAATGCGCCTGGGACAAAGTGGCCCAGATTCTCTCAATACTTGGGTTCAATTGGCTCAGCCTAATTTCTACCGAGAAACTTGTACAATCTGAGACGGCACAGGGCTTGCTGTTTAGACTATTTAGATAGTTTTAGATAACTGAAAATTTAGGTGAGTAAAAGGCCGTGAATCACATCCACGAAATAGCAAGTGAGGTAATTGGTGAAAATGAAATTTAAGGTGTTTAGCTTTTTTATGTCTCTTTTGGTTTTTTCTATCGCGTATAGCGAGGAGAAGGTGGGCAATTCAGAATGGAAGGCGCGGATGCAAGCTATGCTAAAGGACGTCCTTGTGCTTTTTCCCTATGCATTTGATGATGCAAAATTTAGTGATGCAAAAAATACAGCGACAATCGAGAAGTCAATTAAGTCATTGGTCGAACATTCTTCAGGATTAAGAAAACACACGGCCAGATTTAAGCCTGAAGAAGCTCTAAAGATTGACCCAAGTTTTTCATTCATTGCAGAAGCTTTTCAAAGTGAACTAGTCTCAGCCCAAGTGAATTTTAAAAAAACTGGGCGTTCGCACACTGGGGCTCAGGTTTTGCTTAGGTCGGCACTTGCAAAGTGTATATTGTGCCACTCACAATCAGCCAACGGACCTGAATTAAAGCTCAATCAGTTTAAGAGTGCGTTTGAAGCGCTTTCACCAAAAGATCGCTTTTTAGCAATGGCTGCCACTCGCCAATTTGATGAAGCCTTGGTCGCCTTTGAAAAATTGCTTGATGAGGCTAAAGATAAAACTACAGATAAAGCTACAGATAAAACTATCGACCAGACCATCCTTGATCAAACCGCAAAGGCGGCTTTGGCGATCGCCGTTCGGGTTAAGAAGGATGCAAAACGAAGCTTGGCGCTCATTGAGAAAATTGCCAATAGTGGAGCCGGATCTAGTCTGTTGCAGATTGATTTAAAGGATTGGCGTCAATCCGCATTGGCTTGGCAAGCTGAGAAGTTGGCTACCCTTGACTCGGACCAGGCGCTTTTTTCTGAGGCCAATCGCTTAATTGAAGGTCGAAAGAAAAAAGGAAACGATCTAGAGGCCTTCGAAAATTCAGATGTATCACTCTTGCGTGCAACTTCGTGTCTTCATGATTTACTGTCAAATTTTCCGAAGAGTTCTTTTCGAGCTCAAGCCTATCTTCTATTGGCTTCAACCTATGATATGCTGCCAGGTTTTGCTATTTGGGATCTTGCGGACGAATATCTGGGGGCCTGTGTTCAAGAATATCCACATTCAACAATAGGTGAAAAATGTTTTAATCAATACAGCGACAATGTTGTGGTAGGATATTCAGGAAGTGCCGGCACTAATATTCCGGCTGCTGTCAGGGAGCATCTCGCACGAATGAAAGCCCTTGCGAAGCCAGCTCCCTTGGTCAAGCCGATGGAGAAAAATAAAGAATAGAAAAGCTAAATTGAATCTAGTTTCTAAAACGAAGAGTAATCTGAAGGGAAAATTTAAGATGAGAGGCCTATTTGTTTGCGCAGGTATTTGCAGTGGTTTGACTTTTGCCGGATGTACAATATCCAGAGTTACAGAAGAAGTGAAGGTGATCGATCCAACTAAGCTTCAAAAAGAAATCGCGATATTAACTTATGCGCCTGAAGTGCCGCCATCAATTACTCGCAAAGCTCCAGCACGAGTTGAAATCAAACTTGAGACCAAAGAAGTAACTTCACGATTAGCTGACGGCGTGGATTATACATTTTGGACTTTTGGTGGTCGTGTCCCTGGTCCGTTTATGCGAATTCGCGTTGGCGACTACGTTGACTTTACTCTGAGCAATCATCCTTCAAGTAAAATGCCCCATAATATTGATTTGCATGCAGTAACTGGGCAGGGTGGTGGTGCCGAAGGTTCATTCACAGCACCAGGTCACAGCTCAACTTTTTCATTTCGTGCATTGAATGCAGGACTCTATATTTATCATTGTGCAACCGCACCTGTCGGAATGCATATCGCAAATGGGATGTATGGTTTGATTCTCGTTGAGCCACCCGAAGGTTTGCCAAAGATGGACAAAGAATTTTATGTACTACAGAGCGAGTTCTATACTAAGGGCAAGTATGGTGAACGCGGCCTTCAACCCTTTTCAATGGAAAAGGCAATTGAAGAAAAACCAGACTACGTCGTCTTCAATGGAGCCGTCGGAGCGGTGGCAAATGACAATTCTTTAAAGGCAAAGGTGGGCGACCGCGTACGTATTTTCGTTGGCAATGGCGGACCTAATCTCGTATCTTCATTTCATATCATTGGCGAAATTTTTGATCATGTCTACCAAGAAGGTGGCACTGAAGTCTCTCAGAAAAATGTGCAGACGACTTTGGTTCCAGCAGGTGGATCTGCCGTTGTCGACTTTAAGTTGGATGGTCCTGGAAACTTCATTCTAGTTGATCATTCGATTTTTAGAGCTTTTAACAAGGGTGCACTTGGTATGATGAAAGTACCTGGCGCTAAGGATCCAAATATCTATACTGGTAAAACTATAGACGCAGTTTATTTGCCTGAGGGCGGCGCCATTCAAAAAATACCTTCAGAAGAGGCCCCAAAATTTTCAGCAAAAAGCTTTGATCAAAGAATGGAGGCAGGAAAAGCGGTCTATTCACAAAACTGTGCGGCTTGCCATCAGCCAACGGGTGAAGGAATTCCCAATGTATTTCCACCACTTGCCAAGTCAGATTTCTTGATGGCTGACAAAAGCCGCGCAATTGGGGTGGTGTTAAAAGGCTTACAAGGTGACATTGTCGTCAATAAAATAAAGTTTAATGGCGTTATGCCTTCGCTGGGTCTTTCTGATGAGGACGCCGCGAACGTATTGACGTTTGTGCGCAATACTTGGGGAAATAAATCTGCGGGCATAACTCCAGATGAAGTGAAGCGCCTAAGGCCTAAAAAGTGAAACCTGGATTTGGTAAGATCGCATTTATTTTGCTGATTCTTTCTTTTTCACAAATCACCAAAGCAAAAGTTGAAAATGAAGTTTTGGTTGCTAAAGGGATATATGCCCCTTTTTTTCGCGATGTTGGTGAAAAAGATCAAGCGGTGGGTCCGCTCATTGTTGATCGCTATCCCGTTAGCAATCTAGATTTCAAGATTTTTATAAGGCAGCATCCCGAGTTTGCGCGATCTAGAATTCAGCGAATTTTTGCAAGTGAGAGCTATCTCGAACACTGGACTTCGGATTTAGAGGTCCAAAAGAAAATGGCTTTACAACCGGTTACCAATGTATCTTGGTTTACTGCACGCAAGTACTGCCAAAGTTTGCAGAAGCGCCTAATGAGCATTGCTGAGTGGGAGTATGTTTCAGATTCTGCCAATCCGCGAAATTTAGATTTAATCTTAAACTGGTATAGTAAAGCAGATACAGAACTCTCTCCGGTTTCGAAGGCGGCGAGGAATGTAAATAAAGTTGTAGGTATGCATGGTTTTATTTGGGAATGGGTTGAGGATTTTTCTTCGGTTCTGATGAATGGAGATTCGCGTTCATCAAATGATACCAATAGCTCAATGTTTTGTGGAAGCGGATCACTAAAAGCCAAGGACCCGAGCCAATATGCGAGCTTTATGCGGTTTGCCTATCGCAGTAGTTTGCGAGCTCGATCGGTGGGTCGTAGTTTGGGTTTTCGTTGCGCGCGAAATGCAAACGCTTCGTATCAGGCAGATGAATCACATAAGGCAGATGAATCGCATAAAGAGGATGAGAAATGAAATCAATATTTTTAGCAGCTTTGTTTCTTGGATTTTTTTTAAGTAGATTTGGGCCTTTGTGTGCGAGTGAGGCAATAAAGCTCCAAAGTGATTCAATTTATCATCTTAGGGGAAAGTGGACGAACCAAAATGCGGAGTCGTTGCAATTTTCTGAGCTGGCAGGCAAACCGCGCCTTATTGCGATGGTCTATACAAAATGTGAGGCTACATGTCCGTTGCTTGTTCAAGATATAAAAAATATCCTAAAAGAAATTCCATCTAAAAATCGAGAGAATTTGAAAATAGATTTGTTTTCGTTTGATTCAGAACGTGAAACGCAAAAAAGCCTGCAGGACTTTGTTAAAAGGCATAAGATTGAAGATCCAGCCTGGTCGGTGTATTTTGGCTCTAAAGATCAGGTTGCAGAAGTCGCGGCTGCACTTGAAGTTCAGTATAAGAAACTCGCATCCGGAGAATTCATTCACTCCAACTTTATTTTTCTCATAAATGAAAAAGGACAAATTCAAACTAAGCAGTCCGGCCTCGGACAAACTGAGAACTTTGCAAAGGCTGTCATAGCGAAGCTCGTTCCGTGAAAGATAGTTTTTTAAAAAAGTTGCAAGCACCCATTCAAAATCCTTACCGATTATTTTTCCGCTGGGGCTCCTTTACGGACTTTCGTGGATTCGCTGGTATGACCTTGATGATCGCGACCAGTACACGATTGATCGCAGTTTTTCAGTTTCAGTCCCCGTGGTTCAGTTTGCCGGCTTCCCTGATCCTGAACTTTGACTAAATTGTTTTAACTAGCGAAATTTAAATATTTGTTCTGCCAAAATTAGCGAGCCTATTAGTAATACAAAATAACCAAAGCCTTTTTTTAATTTCGCTTCATTAATTTTTGTTGAATAGTGATTGCCTAGTAACATGCCTATTGCGCCTAGAAAGAAAATTGATAGTAGAAGTGGCCATTGAATGGCTTGATCGCCAAAGCTAATTGCGAAACCAAAGAGGGCATTTGCGGCGATGATTGTAAGTGAGGTACCTACAGCGATCTTCATCGGCAGGCGCAATAATATCACCAGAGCTGGAATTATCAGAAAGCCACCGCCGGCGCCGACAAATCCTGTTGTGCAGCCGACAAAAAAGCCGTTGAGGACAACACTAAAATAATTGAAGTTTTTTTGTGTCGCCGATTTGTTTGGTGTGCTGCTTGCTGGATCAAGCTGTGCGCCGGCGGCCAAATCAGCTGGTGTAAATTTAGTCGTCGGGACTTTGGCTGGTGAGGGTTTGGCTGGCGCTTTTGCTGAAGAAGCCTTGCCAGATTTGATCATGGCTCTTGAGGCTAAGATCATTAAAATTGCGAAACTTACTAGTACCAAAAAAGCTTTGGTAATAACAAGTTCATTGGTTATTTGAATTGAATTTGGCAGCGATGGTAAAAAGAATTTTCTCACGAGAAATACGCCTAAGAAGCTTGGTAGTGCGAAATTGAATCCAGTTTTAAAGTCTACGAATCCCTTTTTTGCATTAATGATGGCTCCAAGAAGGGCGGTTGCACCAACCACAAATAATGATTCGGTGGTTGCAATGAGGGCTTCTTGTTTAAAAAAATAGATGAGAATTGGCACAGTCAAAATAGAGCCACCACCGCCAATTAAACCTAGAGATAAACCCAAAATAACAGCTGCGAGATAACCTATTAATTCCATATCAATTAACGTTCAAATTTCAGTTTTTGATCTAAGAGTTTAAAAATGAACATTCCACAAATCATCATGAATAAAAAAAGTAAGGGTTGCAGTCGTCCAGATATAAGGCCAGGTAAAATGGATGTTAAGACGGGCCCAGGGCAGTAGCCGGCGAGGCCCCAGCCAACGCCAAAAATAAGTGCGCCCACTATTAGACTTGGGGTAAGCTTGGTATTTTCTGGCACAAACCATTTTTTAGAAAAAACCGGGGCTGGGCGTTTGCGGACTATTTTATAGAAAATAAAATGGATCAATATTGAGCCCATCATTACGAACATAAGAGAGGGATCCCACTGACCAAGGATGTCGAGAAAACCGATCACCTTATGTGGCTGGGTCATTCCTGAAATGCCAAGGCCTAGAGCAAAAATAAAACCAACTATTAAGGCGCCAATATTATTTTTCATGACAATACTCCCAGTCCTTTTAAGATCCCAACGCTTAGAATCCCGGCGGCGACGAACAGTAGGGTAGCAACGATTGATCGCAACGAGAGTCTGCTGATCCCGCAGACGCCGTGCCCACTTGTGCAGCCGCTGCCAAGAACGGTTCCGAACCCAACTAAAAGGCCTGCAAGCGTCACTTTCCAATTGGCAGTTTGTAAACTGGTGATAAAAGCTGAGGGATGCAAAAACTCAAGAGTGACGCCACCAAGCAATAGACCACCGAGAAAATAAATTCGCCAAGCGATTTCGCCCTTAGATGGTTTTAGCAAGCCATAAATGATGCCGCTGATGCCGGTGACTCGGCCATTTAAGTAGAGCATCAATGAAACGGATATTCCAATGATGCCGCCGCCGAAAAGTGCATAGAGCCATTCGCTGTTCATAAGTCCCTCTCAACAGGTAGTTGCAATTCATTCCACTTGATCATTCCGCCAATTAAATTGGCTGAGAATTTAAAGCCAAGTTTTAAGCTTTCGTTAGTGGCTCGACCGGACCGACCGCCGCTACGACAAATGAAAACGATTTCTTGCGAACGATCTTCGCCCGCGAGAAAGTGCGTCAGTTCTGGCCCCAGCGTGACAAGCTTGGCGCCAGCTATATGGCCCAATTCGCCATCAAATTCGTCTGGGTTTCTAACGTCGATGAGTTTAAGCTTTGAAATGTTCTCAAAGACTTTCTGCGCTTCGACTTCTGGTACGCCATCATTTAAGGTCGGGACGATTGTTTTAGAGCTCTTGATATTGCCGCAAGCGAGATTGGCCGGCAGCGCTTCGTGTATTTTTTTCGGGTGTGCCAGCTTTAGTTCGGACATGGTCTTGATAAAATCTTCTCTTGATTTACTTATACCCAATCGAGGATTGAATTTTTTCTCAAGCTCTATATTTGAAGAAGTTTGACCTTTGTAGTCGTGAGCCGGATAGACTTGTGTCTCATCAGGCAGAGCAAAGAGCTTTTCTCGCACACTCTCAAAAAGTCGATCAGCTGAGCCTTGTTGAAAATCGGTTCGACCACAGCCTCTAATCAAGAGGGCGTCACCAGTAAAGATTCGTCCATCAAACAAAAAGCTAATGCAAGAGTCCGTATGCCCTGGTGTTGTGATCGCCTTGATTTTTTTATCACCTAAGAAAAGTTCTTGTCCATTTTTCATCGGGATGTCAACGCAGGCCACCTTGGCTAGTTCACTCAGGGCTGTTTTTGCGCCGGTGCGTTTGCGGATTTCACCGGCCCCGGTGACATGATCAGCATGCACGTGGGTGTCTAATACATACTTCAGCTTCAGACCGAGTTCTTCAACTAATTTGAGGTCGCGTTCGACCGTCCCTAAAACTGCGTCAATTATAGCGGCTTCTTTTGAGACAGGATCGGCCACAATATAAGTATAAGTTGACGATTCATGTTCGAAGAGTTGGTAGAAGATGGTTTTGTTCATTTGCCGGGTCCTCTCTTTTGGTAAAATATTTTTTGTTAAAAGTTATATTTTAAGCTCGCGATGAAAGCATTCATTGAGCCAGGTGTACCAAGTTTATCGCTTGCATATCGCCATTGTAAGCCAGCTGAGGTTTCAGGGATCGGGCTCCACCAGATTGAAGCGGCACCGTTGTGGCCGATTTTACTATTGCCATTTCCGGCAGCATAAAGTTGATTTCGTTCAAACTCGATTTCATGCCAATCGATGGCCATAAAGTTTTGTCCGGCTATCTTAAAATTGTAGATGAGTGTCCATCCCCCCATAAAGCCATTCATGCCGTTAAAGTAAGTTTGTATGACTTCATGCGCTCCCAAAAAAGGCTTAAAAGACCATTGCTCACCGGCGAGTTGGTAGCCGAGACCGAAAATGCGATTCTGTTCGCTAAATCCCAAAGCGCTAAAAGTATAGGCGTGAGCGTAGAGGCTAAGCTTTGATTGACCCAAATAATAGCGCACCGACGCTTTTGCCGCTGAGCGAATTTCATCGCCGGGTTTACCGACATTTTCGCTATCATAAAATCCGTAGAGTTCACCCCAATTGAACTGCGCCCCACCCTCAAGTTCCACATAATTAAAGTCTCTCTTGGTCGATTTATTTTGTGTTCCTTGGTCCCAGGCAAGATGATTGATGCTGACGTCGCCAAAGCCCCATTGGTAGGCGGCAAAGCTAGGTGAACTAGCCAAAATGCCAATCAAAATGTTAAAGAGAAGGCCAATAAAAGGCTTGGAAATTAGACTGAAAATACTAAAAAATTTCATATAAACCCCGTTCAATATTGGTGCGCTGATTGAACTCTAGGCTGCCAATGAATTCAATTGAAAAAACGGCCAATTTGAATTGCGTCGAAGATCAGGAGATTAAATGAATTCGATTCCGGCTAATTCTGGGAGGTGATTGGCTTCGGATACTACAAAATTCTTGAATGCGCTTGATATGATGATGAGCTTGAGCTGAGCTGAACTGCTAAATCGTTTAGGCCATAAACAATCATATAAAAGATCGACGCACCAATTTGAAAATGAAGTAAAGAAAAAGTCTAGGCTCAAGATGCCATTTCGCACGTGGTTTCAGGCGCGTGGTAAATGCTTCAGATTGCGGGATCGTAGTGAGTTGATTTAGCTAATGGGCACCAAGTTGTAGCGTGCCCGAAGCGAAACTATTTCGAAATAATAGATTTGTTGGTGACTCGGGCAGGCATCGCACGTTTTTCGTGGCGCTCTGAGCGATGCGCGACATGAATTGTATTTTCATTTTGCGCGTGAAATTTACCTGAATTCACTTTAAATGTCAGATAGTGCAAATCACCTTTACGATTGAAGTGACCGGCAACTCCCAATATATGTCCATCGGCGCGCAATTCTGAAAGTGAGTTTCGAACCGGAAAGGCTTCGGCACTATAGACTTCAACCGCCATATCATTTTCAGGCGCAACGTCCGGTGCTTTCTCGCGCTGGGCAATTTTGCCTGAAGCAGCTGAAGGAGTCATTGTTGGCAGATCCCATAAATTAGCTGATAAATTGGTGAAGCCAAATCCTGGTGGCAGTCCGGCTAAGATGAATGCTGCGGCATCATTGAATGTTGCAAAGCGGGTGATTGCCAAATCTGAGAGGTATAAGAGACCGCTGGCAGTGATGCCAAAGCTAAAACGCACACCGCGAACCCTTCGTAACGAGCCAAAGCTTGTCATAGGTATGCGCACACTTTGCAGCGTTGAGTGCAAATCAGTTTCAATGCCGATAGGGCCAGTCAAGGCGGGAATGAGTGTTGAGAGTTGAACAAGAGTTGAGAGCGAATTATCAAAATAAACGAGTTGAATTGCGAGGTCCGTTCCCTGCTCTGGATTTAAAATACTCTTCGCGCGGCCGATTCGAAAATCAAGAGTTTGCGCTGCTGACAGATCATAGCCAATTCCAACTGGGCTGAGGTTATTTTGAAAGTATGCATCACCGGTCCATTGAATGCTCGCGGCAGTTAAGCTCGAATCGTGTTCAGGAATTTTCACATGTGAAACAATTGCATTCACCAGCTCGTGAGGTTCGCCTAAGCTTCCAACGCCATTTGCTCCTGCAAAAGTTTCAGCACGAAATACCAATAAATGATTTGGCGATAAATCAAAACTGCGGTCAATTTGAGTTAATTTTGTGAGTTCATTTGGAATAGGTGAGAGCGGATCCAATACCGCGGCTAACTGCTTTTGCGGGATTGAATTATTTTTAACAGCATTCGGTCCAGCATAGCCTGTGCCAACGTAAGCACGAAAAAATGGAATCACACTTTGAACGGCCGTCTCTTGTTGATCTACAGATGAGCTTTCACCAAACTTCCATAGTGCAGTGGCACCGGCACATCCTGTTGAGTCACTACTTTGCCACTGAGAATTATAGAAGTTATGATTGGCACCGCGAACCACGAACAAAGATTTTGGATAGGCGGGATTTTCGTTAGAGGCATTAAGCATTCGGTCAAATGGCTTCATACCCTCAAGGTTAGAGACGTCGCCGTCACAAGAAGGCAATAGGGCATTCCAGGCCACACCATTTGCATTGAGGGTGCGAGCGGTTTGGCCGTCAACTGGGCCAATTTCAAATATTGCCTTGATGCTAAGGCCAGGGATCGCGGCCTGCCATGCACTGCCACTATCATTGTATAAGTTGTAGGCCGCACGTACGCCTTCGCCAGCTCGTGAGTGACCGAGAAGGCCCACTTGTGAGAAATCAAGTCTGCCTGCCGGTAGGCTCGCAAGGCTAGCCGGGACACCATTGCCTTTATTCCAAGTTTGTAATAAGCTTAAATGTTTTAAGATCAGGCGGCCGCGAGCGAGATTTAATCCAGCATCACCTTCTGCGGGTGCTCCACAAGTGATACCGCGATTTGCATTTATTGAAACCACAGCATAGCCCCAAGAAGCTAGGCGACTTGCTAGGTACTCATAGCCCAAGTGATTTTGAATGACCGACTCACCGGCTGCACAAGTTCCTGAGAAAGTATACTGGCAGCTTGTTGGCGCAATTGGTGAACCAATTCCGCAAGTCGCATGATTGCCATGTAGTAATACGATGACCGGGAGTTTGCTCTGGGCCTGACTTTTTGGGACATAGATACGGCCCCAAATTTCTGTGGTGACGCCGGCTAAAATCGTAGCATCAATTTGCGCTGGAAGTTGATAGTCATAGGTCCCAGTCTTATATGGCCCCTGCACATTTGTGACGAGCTTTGGGTCGATGAGATTCGAATTGTTAAAATCCGTTAAACTTGGCGTCTCGTCCTCACCGCCACCGCAAGAAAGCAGCAGACCTGAGGTTAATATGTTGATGACGCAAAACAAGAGTTTGAAGGTATTTTTTTTCATAATATGATCAAAAGCAAAGTATGTGCCTGCGTAGATTGCTTGCCGTGTGAGTTTAAGTGTTTGAGAAATGGTCGGATTGACTAAAATGAGCGAGGGACTTAGCCTACCTTTTCTTGTTGGCTTTTCTTGTTGGCTTTTAAAGGGTGCCGCGGGTCGCGGGTCGTAACTACAATAGCCCTTCAGTGGAGGCGAGAATATCTGCGGCCTGCCAGCTTGGCAGATCTTCTCGCAGTTCACTTAATAGAGTTTCAAATTTTTGCTGAGCTGCCAATCGACGGTCGACATCGATTGAGCCAACGCCGTCGGCTAAGTCACGCCAATCATTTGAAAGAGAAAGCCGGCTGCGTAGGGCGAGGATCAGTAAATCGATCCAAGTGGGTTGGCTAAATGTAAAGTTGAGTGCGAGAGCATCACCAATGGCTTCGGTACTATGCCAATAGCCGCGAGGAACGAACAGCATGGAGCCTGGACTCAAGTTGATCTGTTGATGATCCGCGGGCATCTTCGTGGGCATCACGCCGCTAGTGTATGAGGCCAATTCTGGTGCAAGCTCTTGGTTCATGGTAAAGCGCTCAGTCGGATTCTCAACATTTGCATTGGGCGCGATCCACCACTTTTTTGTTCCATGAAGTTGTAAAATGAAATTTATATTTTGATCAAAGTGTGGGGCTGTGCCTTTGCCATTGGGAGTCGCGTAGATCAGGCATCTTGAATGGGTTGAATTAGGCAAACCCAAATCACGCGTCAATTGAAGTAGCCAGTCCGACAGTAGGGGTGAAATCTTCTCAATATTATTGAATAGTAAAGGCATATGATTTGAAAATAATTTGCCCGCATCTTTTGCTGTAGCCTCTATGGAGCTAGATTCATCGCAGACGTCAGGCAAGTGCGCTTGTACGGACAGCGGCCACGAGTTGAGAAGAGCATCTAGTGATTTGAGAAAGGGGAGCTCGGTTATGGTTCGGATGCTCTTGTCAAGGCCATGGACTACAAAAGGCTCTTTCGGCCAGGCATCTTTCATAAATTCGTCAGAGGTCAGCGGTGAAACTAAAGCGGAAAGGCCAATTTTGTTCATCTGTTTACTTTCTTAGACTGCAAGGCAGTTCGTGCTGAAGTCCTGGCAAATCGCAAAAAATGATTAGTAGCTTGTTGGTGAGAGTCAAAACCTATCAGAATGCATAACAGCTTTTCTACGCGTTGGAAAGAAAGTGCTCGCCACCTAAGTGACCCTATATAAACTTCATTAACGAATTCAAGAGATATTCTGAATTGCCTCGACAACTAAAACTGGAACAAGCTAGGTGAGATTGGAACAAATCATTGCTCTCATAATTTGGGGCACAACCAACGGCATTTTGAGAATTTTTTTCAAAGTTTAAATTTGAATTTAGGCGTTTGCGTTTGCCAGTTTGAAAATAGACCCTACAGAGGAGTTGAGGCGAATCCATTTGAAATGATTGCGAAAACGACTTGGCATACAGCAAAAATATCAGTATTCATTTCGCCCATGAAATCGTGTATCAAAAGAGCTTTTCAAAAATTTTCTATTTTCTTAAGGTTTTTAGCTGGTTCATCAGCTGGTTCATCAGTTGGCTTATCAGTTGGTTCATCAGTTGGCTTATCAGTTGGTTCATCAGTTGGCTTATCAGTTGGCTTATCAGTTGGTTCATCAGTTGGCTTATCAATCGTCTTATCTCTTGGCTTCTCAAATCCAAGTTTTGCCGGATCCGATGATGTTGTAAATACGATTTCTTTGCAGAAGAATCAGCTGCCAGCCAGTGATCTACTGGATCCGATGACTAAGCAGATTTTGAGCCCACAAACAGCCTTACAACGAGAAAAGTCTGGGGAGTTGGATCTCTCCAAATTAGAGCCCGACAACTCAACTGATGTTTGGAGAGGGCCATCGAGTTCAAATGATTCAGCAATAGATCAGGCATTGCCAATTCAAGCTGGTGATACGGTAAAATATCTTGGTCAAATTTTGGGTGCCGGCGGCCAGTTTATTTTCAATGTGCAAGTGCAGACCGACAATCAGCCGCCGCGAACGATGACCTTGATGCTCACCGAAAGACTTCATACGTATTTTTTGCGTAAAGAAGTTTTAAGAAAGCTTGGTTACAAAATCCCAGCGATGAAATATATATCGCAAGTTAGGGTGAGCTTTTCAGATATTTTGACAAAGACCTCTGTCGTTGGCACTGGTGGCAAGGGCGCGAGTAAAATATTTGATTCGACTCTCGCGGTAGCAGGTCGCTGGGTAACAGACGCTCCTGTGGGGTCTAATCCGCTGACTGTAAGCTTTCAAGATCTTATGGTTTACGAATCACAGCCGGTTTATTACAATCTTGCTTTTGGTCCACCGGTAGTGCGCATACCAAACAGCAAACAGTTTCGTCCTCAAGGGCCGCGAATTTTCAAGTCCCTAGCGGTGATTTTCGGCTTGGTGAATATTCCAGAAAGTATCAACCAGGTCGATTGGTATATGGGACGGATTCAAAACTCAAATGTAACTATTGCGGTAGATGATATCGCGAACTACGCCTGCACATTGAATGATGCAATTTGGATTTCACAGCGAATCGCAAAGCTAACGCGACAAGATTTTATTGAAATCGTAAACCATTCTTACTATCCAGATGCGGTTGGCAAGGTTTTAGTTGAGAAGTTGATTTCTCGGCGCAATAATTTGCTAGATTTATTTAGTTTGAAGATTGCCGAAATTAGTTTCGATCCGCGCCTTAGTGTTCCACCGGCCGTAATAAATGGTAAAGTTATACAAGAGAAATGGCCAGGCTATGCGAGTCGATTTGCATGGGGAGACCCCGAGTCACCACTTAAAGGGCTTGGCTGGTTTGCCCTTTCACTTGTTGAAAGTAATGTTATTGATGCTCTTTTTGCTAAGGCCAATGCGGCGCTGCCAATGATCTCGCAGTCTCAACAATATAATGATCACCAAAATTCGCTTTTGCAAAAGGCGATTATTCAATATCAACAAACCGGACAAGCCCAGGCGATTCAAAGAGGTTTTTGGTCGGCACCAATTGTGAACGGTACAGTTAATATTTCTCGCAATGTAGTTCTCGGTAATTATCTTGGCACCAATAATTTAGTGCAACTCGCTGACACGGTTAGCACTGGTCTGAATGCTGGTTTTATAGTGGGGGCAGATGCACTGCCGATGAATGTTGGCTTTCAAGGTCTAATTCAAGGTCAGGTTATGGTGAGTCTCACGCATCTAAAACCACTGGCCACGCTCAAGCAATCAGTCACTGAACCACTGAAGGAGATTTTGGTCCCACTTCTTTTTAGAAAACTTGAAAAAATATTAGATGATCAAGAGACCATTAGTAGTTCGAATATCTCGATCGAGGCCAAAAGAATAGCACTTGCCGCTGATCTGGATCAGATTACCAAGGTCATCGACGTCGGCGAGTCTTTGATCCTCACTCAGAGTATAAAGTGTTCTGAGAGTATCACTTTGTCGGCGAGTGCTGATCCACTACATATTTCACCGACTCTTAGCATTACAGGCGGTGCGAATCAGCTGATTCTGACCAGGCTTCATTTTTATCGAAAGAGTACCTATGTGGTGCAAATCTTTAAGGACAAAGGCGAGCTGGGCGGGGTAAATTTAGCGATGGAGCTTTCGGTTGGGACTCCCGTGCGCTTTCCAATTTTATCTATTTCAGCTAAGAAAATTTTCGGCAATGCGCAGTCAAAAATTTTTCCGGTGAATATTAATCCCGATCCCAGTTTGAATCCAAATATTGGTGGGCTTGCAAAGGGCTTATCAGCGGCACTTCGAACCGGTTCGGTTGAGACATTAGAGGCTCAACAAAAGCCGATCTTAGTGAAAGTTGGTTTTCACGATTCTTCAACCAACTTCAAGCTTCTTCACTATGTTGCACGAAATTTAAAGCAAGACGGTGCTATTGAAGTGCAGCTCCCAGATGGCACGCGCGACCGATATGTTTCATTGGTAGACGGCTACCAAAGTGGAGTTAGTTATCAGTCCCTGGCCACGCAAACAGCTAACTATATTGTACAGCGCCTAACTTCTGGGGCAAGTTACACCATCAATACCCAGGCTTCGACCAATCCTGGTCGTACCTTTTTTGGTCACTCACAAACTCGCCAAGCGAGCTTTCAAGCGCAGCTCGCTGAGCAGGTAATGACTCCATTTACCCAAGTTCAATATCGCTGGGAGGGATTCAATATCACCGCAAGCGATTTGCAAGCCCTGGTTAGTAAATTGAGTGCTCAGTATGGATTTCGATTCTTTGCTGACGATTTTTTGTCGACCACTGAAAAAGTACAGCTTTATCAACTCTCTTTAAATATTAATATTTACGAAAATGCTTTGCAGACATTGAGTCAGATGAGTTCAGTAAGGGTCGCGGATCTAGTAAATAGGTCTAGAGCTGAACATCATTGTACGATGGGCGCCTCACAGCGCTCAGGCTCTCATCTTTCAGCTGAAGATCAAAGTGCTTGTCTTTCAATCGGTAGATTTAAGAGTGCAATTGGCAATTTACAAAACGCCGTACAAGAGGTATCAAAGCGTGCTAAGTTGCTTTTTACCATGGCGTCAGAGCTTGAGAAATTCGTAAAATTTGATGAATTGGTGCAATTAGTGGGCGGACGAAATCACCTCTATGTTTATGCCGTCATAACTGGATTTCGAGTCGGTTCAGAAATTATTTCTCAGCCCATCAAATCAAATGGTTTTGGCTGTGCTAATAGTAGTAAGGCTGAGAGCTGTATACCGCGCTCGGTAAATGCAGATGGCGTTTTAAATTCAGTAGAAAATCTTCTCGGCATCAACGACGGGGAGTTCTATATGCAGTGGTTAAGGGATGTACTGTGAAATCTGACAAAGTTAGTTTCACAAAATCAAAATTCAGAGTTATTGCATTTGATCTTTCATTGCTTATTTTTTTCTCGGCTTGCTTTGCGGCTTGGTCAACGGCTTGGTCGTCTGGTCAATTGATTGGCGAACCAGTTGGCCAGTTTATTGGCCAGTTTATTGGCCAGTCAATTAGCCAGTCAATTAGCCAGTCAATTAGGCTGCCAACAAGTGATCCGCTTTTCTACCGCCAGTGGGCATTGTATAATGACGGCTCTCAGACTATTAATCTCGACTTCGATAATTTACATTCGCTTCAGCAAAAGGCGACAGCCGGTATTGATATCGGTTGGCTTGATGCTCAAGAGCTGATTTCACATTTCGCGCTGAAACCAGTTATCATAGCAGTTATCGATTCTGGATTAGATGTGAATCATCCAGATTTAGTAGGTCGCATTCTGCCTGATGGATTTGATTTTCTGAATCAAAGCTCGGTGATGAGTGATCCAACTGGGCATGGCACTGAAGTGACGGGTGTCATCGCGGCTAATACAAATAATGGAATTGGAATTTCTGGAATTGCTCCATCGACTATCAAGATTTTGCCCCTGCGAATTTTAGGGAGAGATGGTGATTACCAAAACTTTTCATATAAGGGTAAGCTGCTTTCGGATTATGCTGCCGATGCTATTCGCTATGCGATCGCGCATAAGGCTTCAGTCATTAATATGAGTTTGGGTTGGCCAAAGCTTGCCGATAATTTAAATATTCGAAAGGCCATTCTTGAGGCTGAGGCGGCTGGAGTATTAATAGTAGCGGCGGCAGGAAATGATCGAAAATCAAATCCCTCATTCCCGTGTTCTTATGATGCGGTCATTTGTGTAGGCTCTGTCAGTAATAATGCCACCATGGCTTACTACTCAAACCTTGGTGGAATCGTCGATATTTTGGCTCCCGGTGACGATGTGATCAGTACCTTTCCGTTGCTGTTAGAGTCTAAAGTTTTGCGTATGCAAGCTTATGAAAGTGTGCGCGGCACAAGTATATCGGCACCAATTGTGTCTGCAATTGCAGGAACACTTCGCAGTGTTTATCCAAATATTTCTTTGGCAGAGCTGCGCGCTAGAATTTTTCTCTCAAGTGATGGTGCACCTATTTTAAAAACCAAGGATAATAGTTCTTTGTTTGGATTGGTTCATCTTGCGCGAGCGATTTCCGTTACCGCCAGGCCAGTTTTTTATCCACATTTTAAAGGTTTTGATGAAGTCTCGGTTGATGAAGTTAGTTTAATTGCGAGTAGCAAAATCCTGGTTGAAAATTTGTGGGCTCCGGCGACTGCGGTTTCTGGCAAGGTTTTTGTCAATGGTAAACTGGCTGGGCAGGCGCATATAAAAAAATTAAGCGCGGGCCAAAGTTTTGCGGTGGACTGGGAGTACAAATTTTCAAGCCTAGAAGAATCCTCTCTTCCAAAGATGACATTGCAGATTTCATACGCCGCTGGTGGGGCGCAAACTTTTGCGCTTGATTTAACTTGTGTGCGAAAGATTTCTAAGATTGCCCGGCAAAAAGTTTTAAGGCTTACAGAAGTGGATCCTGCTTCATGGTTGCCGTCCTCAAACGGCTTTTATTATTCTACGCTGAGGAATATTACGACCTACGGTGAAAGCTCTGGTGCACCTAGGTACTATTTTGTCTCTGGCGGAGATGAGAACGGTAGTGACTTGCAGATTTTTGATCCGACTATAAAAAATCCAGTAAACAAAGTTCGCATTCCAGAAATACAAAAGGTATTTCAAGTTTTGCGAATTGATCTACGACATGACGGAAATATGAGCTGGGTAGTTACCGGAACAAGGCGTACCGCAAATCAAGCCTATTTTGTTTTTTACTTTATGGATGCCAATTTTAAAAAATTGCACTCAACTAATTCGGCATCGACTTGGCAGTATTCATTAGAATCCAATTTTGGTGGATTAGTTCCAAGAGATTACTCGCTTCCAGGATCTTGGATAGAAGGCGCTTCGGGATTAATTCCGTGCTTTTTCGCAAACGGACTTTTACCTTTAGTTGATAATTATGACGGGCTAGATCCAAGACATTATCAAGCAGCCAGCCACTTCTATTATCTGTTGCCACAAGCCAATACAACTGTGAGTTTACCGACGGCTTTAGAAATTAGGGTACTCGACAATAAAAAGTGGCGAGACTCATATGATCACTTCTATTTGCAGAATTTGATTCCGCAATCCAATCTCGATCAAAAAATGGGTCATATTCGAATCTTAATCGCACTTGGAACCAATGTAGATGCCGAAAATCTGATTTGGGATTTGCCTTCTGTTACTGTGAATAGGCTGTTCCAAAATCCAGGTTGGGATGTATTGTCGGCAAGTGGTCTAAGCTTGAAAGTTTTAAGTTTAGATATGGCGAATCGTTTATCGACATTTAGTAATTTTTTTGATCAGATTACTGGAAGTCTCACATGGGTTAATTCAGACGGCAGGTTTTTAGGACGTAATGAGTACAGCTTTAAGAGTCTTGAAAATCAAATGACAGGTCAAGCAGTGGTCGGCGCTTTTAGTTTGTCAAGCCTTGGAAATATTTGGTTCGTGCAAACACGTTTTGATTTAGTTGCTTTTCATCAATCTGTGAATAATGTGAATGCAGATTTTCATGTGACCTCTTTAGATCGCGATTCAACTTTTGCGACCCAGCAATATCAGTCATTGTTGACTCCGGTGATCGTTGGGACAGTGGATCTCCCGATGCCAGGATTATTTATTGATTCAACACTGGTGCGCGGAGACCTCTTGTCGATCGCATTATTGAATCCACAGACATTGCAAATGCAAAAGCCCTTGCGATACTCACTGCAGGTGCCAGAAGCTTGTGTTGAGATGACAAGTTTCTATGAGACATCATCAATAGAATCATTTTCGCTGGCGCTACTCTGCCGTAAAAATGCGCAGTTGGAATTTCGAACTTTGCAATTTCAATAAAAAAGTGGGTGCAAAATGACATCTAAAGAATTTTTTTGGAGCAGTTTGGCTCCAGTTAATTGCTTAAAAATTAAACTAAAATAAAATTTCTCCTGGGTAAATTTGAATTGCCAAGGAAAAAGTAATTGGTATGCTGCTTGCTAAATAGTGCAGTAATTGGTTGCTAGACTCTGAGCTGGTGCCAAAAAATATTTAAATGAAAAGGGGATTTATGAAAAAATATGCACTCGCGATTCTGACTCTGGGTCTAGTTGGTTTTTCATCAGCAAAGGCTGCTCAAATACCACTTAACTTCATCAATACCAATGATTGTGCGCGGGCACGACATGAAGTGATGTTGTTAAATTCACCAAGCGTACAGGTCTACGCTGAGTGTAGCCGCTATATATATAGAGGTTTTGGTTCTGATCAAGGTGGTTGGTATAACTATCGTCTAACTTCAGTGGCGCATGTTCAAGGCCGAGTTCGTGTTGGCGAACGCGTTCGTATGAACGATATCAATACCAAT
The DNA here is from genome assembly GCA_043784965.1 of Bdellovibrionales bacterium. Taxonomy (GTDB): domain Bacteria; phylum Bdellovibrionota; class Bdellovibrionia; order Bdellovibrionales; family JAMPXM01; genus JAYTQQ01. The sequence goes on along the minus strand of JAYVXS010000276.1, from coordinate 4,494 downwards.
GATTGCGCTTGGGCGAAACGCGAGATTTCACTTTTGAAATCATCGACAGTTCGCGTTCAAGCGGTATGTAGCCCGTATATTTATCAAGGCTACGGTTCACGTCAGGGTGGTTGGTATAATTACCGACTCTATACGAGCATAAGCAGAAAGTAATTTTTAAAAACAGAATGCACAACTAAATTAAAAAAGGGGAAAATAGAAATGATAAACAAACTCAAATTGTCGGTAGGAATGTTTGCAATTAGCTTGTTGGGATTGCTTGCGATTGGTTGCGGTGGCGGCGGTAGTGGTAGCAGTAGCGGCAGCTCTCACGCAGTTATTATCTGGGTAAATGGTTACTACGGATATTATTCAGGTAATATTTTCTGTGATTTTACAAACAACTATTGTGGCACTGGAATTTCAAATGGCATTGGTAACAATGGTACCTCTTGCGACGGTTACTATTGCCCAACAAATGGCTCAGGCAACGGATCAGGGAATAACGGATCTGGGAATATTGGCAATCCGCTTCCGGGGAATAACGGATCAGGCAATGTAGATTGTTTGAATTCAAATTGTGGTAATTCGGGTCATGGCGTGGATGAAAATTCCAAAGACGTTAATCTTCAAAGGGGAGAAGTTGCAGCTCAAGATTTCGAAGCGCGAGTCAATGCAAATCGCCAACAGTTTTCAATGAGCGTTGAGAGTGCACGGTCTTTGACTCAATTATCAGATCGCATGAATATGCTTTCAACTCAGGGACAATTGACTGCTGATGACCGCGATGCACTTGCTCATAGTGCCTTAGCTGTTGCCGGTGTCGATACTCCAGAAGTTAGTATTGCTGTTGCCAAATTGGCAAATCATGACAATTCAGGCGTTAATGCCTTGATGGATAAAGCCGCTGCAAATCTTGGGATGTCTTCTTCTGCAGGACTCCGAGATCAAATTCTTCCTTCTTTCGGAATCGATCTTCCAAAGTAAGATGAATTAGGCTTTATCAGTATTCTTGGTATGTATATCGAGACGCGACCTTTTGGGTCGCGTTTTTTTTTGCGTTTGTTGATTGTCTTTCGCCATTTTTAAACATTGGTTTCGCAACAAAAGATTTCATTGGTAGTCAGCCAAAAGATTTGCTTCGGGGTATTGACCGCAGAGCTTTCTAGATTAAGATAGTTTGCACAATGAAATGCAATAGATGTGGTGAAAGTTTTTCTTGTGGAGCGAATGAGACCAAGTGTTGGTGTGAGTCGTTTGCATTACTGAGTCCAATTCCGAAGCAATATAAAGATTGTCTTTGCCAAGCTTGCTTAAATGTTTTTCAGGTCAAAAATGTCACGGCAAGCGGTGATGGATTGGCTGAAGGCGAAGACTTCTATTTCACTCCTCCAAATTGGAGTGCACCGGGGCAAAGAAAAACCCAAAAGGATGCTTTAAAAAGCGTTGGTAAACGGCTCTGGATAATTTGAAGGCCCAAAATATCGGAACTTCACGAGCCCGCTGGGCAACAAACAATGCGAGAAAAAAGCTAATACCGAAGTTGAGAATGCCGATTAGGCCGATTCCAAGCAGTGCAAAACCTAAATTCCATGCATGGAGCTGATCGTGTGGTAGAGATATGATAGCAAAGCTTAGAGCGCCACAAGAAAGTGTCACGTGATTTTCCTCAAGTGCGAATCCAAAAAAACCAGCTAAGATTGGTGTGAATGCCAAGGTAAAGCCAAGAGTTAAATTTGCGCCGATTCCGGCAATGTTCTTAAGTAGCTTGCCGGCAAAAGCTTCACCCTGTTTTTTGCCAACAAGCGAAGCTGATCTTTAATAAGTTCGCGGACAGAATGCTTTCTAATATTTTCTTGAATTAGTGCTGCAACAAAATTTGCAGTCAAATCTGGCTCACTTGGTAAAATCTCTATGAGACAAGCTAAGACCCTGATGCGTTCCAAAGACTTTGCTAAAATGTCCAATCGATAGACAACAGCAACGCTAACGCCAAGACTTTCGAGATGTAAGTAGACATTTTGAATGTCACGTTGGCATTCTAAAAGCAGATTTTCGAAGTGAGCTTCGCGCTCTAAATTTAAGATAGCGCGATGAATTTTGAAAAATGGGGAGTCTGAGATTCGCAAATGTGATAAGCGACTGCGAATTTCAGGTGCAAGGCTTAGGCTTTCAACTTTGGCGCTTAAAACTAGAAGTGCATCGTAAATGTCTTCGGTAAAGTATTTCTTAAGTAGTAACCCAGCAGGAGAATCCGCATCATATAGTAGCTAGCTGAGCTGGCTTTTTATCTCAGGCGCTAGAGTTCTCACCCACGTGGCATCATCAGTTAAATTGAAAATGCGGTCAAATACTCTCGCTAGGTTGTCATGATTTGGCGGACGCGGGATCAGGCGCCTTGTCAAACGACTAAATATTTCGGCCACAAAACCGAACTCATCTGAAAGGCCGGATTCAGAATACAGTGAAACCCCCGACGTCTCCTGAAGAATTGATCTTAGGGTAAAGGCCAATTTTTCACGCCATAGGGGGTTTCTTTCTAGCAGTTGAAAAATAAAGCGAATACGAACGCTGTGTAACTGTCCCTTATCCGCTAAGCTTTCATTTGCAATCGATCCAGAATATCTGATCCAGTTGATGAGTTGTTCGAGCCAATCAATTCGTTCAGAAAGCCCTGCGTTTGGGTTTGCAGATTCTAGGATATAAGACAGCACGGCACGATTGTCGGTAAAGGTAATCCACCTTTGAATCCATCCTCGGATTTTTCTAAAAGTTTTCATTTTTTTACCCAGACTGTTGAATCAACGAATTGTGTTTAGCGATATTGGAACATTAAATATCACTTAGGTCGAGGCTAATTACCAGGGCTTATGTCAGAAAATAGGCAAGCATTTCATGCGACCTATAAGGTGAATTCTCGGTTAACTCAATCGATAGACCAGATTCATGAGCGATAAAATTTTTTTATTTATTTAATGCAGCTCGCGTCTTTAGCCTTATGAGGACACAAACAAACAAAATGTCATGGATGACAAAAAAATCAAATGGGGGTTTTTAGTGAGAAGGATTTTACAGATCAGCTTTTTAGTCGGTTGCCTAGCAATGCTCGGCGCGAGTACTAGCCCGAGAGTATTGTGCGAGGGCTTTGCGCCGCAAAACCGTTTATATATTCCGGCAAATTTATTGCTGGAGTCTGGGATTACTGAAGCACAATGGACAGTAGTTTTTGACAGATTCGAAAAATTATATACACCAATTATCGCCGCCAAGGGGGGCACGCTTCAACTCAATAGACTTTGGGATGACGGCACGGTAAATGCGAATGCTAGCCAAGAAAATAGTGAAGTGGACGGCAAAAAAGTTTCGACTTGGATAATCAATATGTATGGTGGCCTTGCCCGTTACCAAAATATGACGGCCGATGGTATGGCACTAGTTGTCTGTCACGAAGCCGGTCATCATTTGGGTGGCGCGCCGAAGTATGGTGGAGAAGCTAGCTTTTGGGCTTCAAATGAAGGTGCGGCTGACTATTTTGGTGTCTTAAAGTGTATGAGAAATATGTTTGCCGACGATGACAATACGACTATTGTTTCTCAAATGAAAGTTGATGCGACAATTCGTACGACCTGCGCTTCTCAATATTTTGATGTGAAGGATCAGGCAATTTGTATGAGGGCGGCGACAGCCGGTACTTTACTTGGTCGCGTATTGGGAGAGCTTGGACAAGAAGGCGCTATTCCCACTGTAGATACTCCAGACAATAACGTAGTTACAGAAACTCAAGATTCCCATCCAGCAGCTCAGTGTCGCCTGGATACCTATTATCAGGGTGCAAATTGTTTAGCAGAGCTATCTACAGATTTAGATGGTTCAGATTACCACAAAGGTTCATGCACGGCGCCTAATTTCAAAGTAGGCCTTCGTCCAACTTGCTGGTTTAAACCAGACGCTGTTGACAGCGCAACAGCTTTGTAAAAAAACAAACATCGATTTTGAAATGGAAACCAGGGCACTCAACTTTGAGTGCCTTTTTTATAGTTCTCTAGGTAGCCTAATGGTACAATTTTGTAAGGAGCTTTGTAACTTTGGATCTTTTAGATATATCAAGCTTTTCAGTTTCTGCCTTAGTAGGTTCGCTTATATTTAGTGTAATTGGCCTCTATGTTTATCGCTTAGGTAAAAAGGCATCGAATTCTCCGCAAGTCTATGTTGGTGTTTCGTTGATGATTTATAGTTATTTTACACCTACCGCACTATTAACCTGGGGCGCAGGCATTGCGCTTTGTGGGGCGGCATATTACTATCGTGACTGAACATAAGCAGCTAACATAAGCGACTAACGTAAGCGACTAACGTAAGCGACTAACACAAGAAGTTGGTTTAAGAAATTTGGTTAAGAGTTTATTAATGAGGGCATTGGATAGTCGACATAGTGCGCTTGAATTTGGCGCAGTTTTGAAAGGACCGGACTGAGCATCGACGAAGCGTATCCGTTGCGATACGCTAAGGAGAGCA
>JAYVXS010000275.1:0-11505 GCA_043784965.1 Bdellovibrionales bacterium | reverse complement strand
CATTGACAATCTCGTCAATTGGTAACTGATCCGCCATATATGAAAAGAGCCTTAATGCATCCATTTCGTTTGAGCGAATAGTGATATATTTCTGGGTGGCGTTACTGAGAATTGAGATCTCGTACTCCACAAGTTCGATACCACCAAGAATCGGAGTTGAAATACTTTGGGCGCCGAACGAACTAATCGGCCGGCGATTTATAAAGGCCGAGTTTCGCACAGTCTCCTCTAAACCTTTTCGACCAGCCGCAAACTGCAAAGCCGAGTCTAAGTTAGAATGTCCAATGAGGTAATTCGGATTGCCGTGAAACTTACTCCATCTTTCAAATAGTCCGATTTGAACGACTGCGCCGACAAGCGATCTCAATCGTGGATTCGCCAAATATTCGCGATCATCGCAGAGCAAATAGGCCCTCAAGTCAATTGCCCCAGAATTAAATTCCTCAATGATCCTCTGCGTATCTCTTAGTCTTTGAGTCACCTCTGGAATGCGCAGAACAGCCGCACGAATATCAGCTTGGTCGAGGGTATTTTGCCCAGCAAAAACGACGGCAACATTAGTTGAATTCATGCTTTACCCCTGGGAACTTTTTTCATTATATAGTGACGTTTAAGGTCCCAATAGACTTACATAGCAAAGCATGTGCCGGAGCAACTTCAATGAAGGGCCTGTCTAAATGCTCTTAGTCGAATTGAGGGCCTTTCGAAAATTCCAGTATGAAATTTTTTTGGTACCAGTTTACTTTTTGCAGACACGCCGTGTCCGTAAAAATTAAACTGGTACCGCTAATAACGCTTCGCCCTTAAGATTTCAAGACCTGGGAGCTTTTCACCTTGAAGGTATTCAAGGCTGGCCCCACCGCCCGTTGAAATGTGAGTCATCTGCTCAGCAAATCCTGAAGCCTCAGCAGCAGCTGCTGAATCGCCACCACCCACTATTGTTTGGGCAGAGGTGAGCTCAGCAAGTGATTTCGCGATTCCAAATGTGCCCTTTGAAAACTCACTGCGCTCGAATATTCCCATTGGCCCATTCCAGAAAACACATTTTGCCTTTTTAATTTCGGCAGCAAAGAGTTCAATCGATTTTGGCCCAATGTCGACGCCCAACATATCAGTCGCAATCGCCTCGCTTGGCGCGACACTCGGACTTTTCGAAGTTAGTTCTGAGACTACTAAATGATCAATTGGTAAGAGAATTTTTTTGTTACGCGCCTCAAGACGACCTAACATTTCTCGGGTGAATGCTATGCGATCTTTTTCAACTCGTGACTTACCAAGACTCACGCCTTTTGCGGCAAGAAATGTATAGGCCATCGCACCACCAACAATAAAAGTATCAACGACATCCATAAGTTTTTCAATGACCGGTATTTTATCAGAGACCTTTGCCCCACCAAGAATTGCAATATAAGGATGTTCTGGATGAAAAATCACCGCATCTAAATTTGAAATTTCTTTTTCTATAAGAAATCCAATGCCTCTTTTGGCGACGATTTTAGGAAGAGCTTCGATACTCGAATGAGCCCGATGACAAGAGCCGAAGGCATCATTTATATAGATATCAGTATAGCTCGACCACTGCATTGCCAATTCGGTTGAGTTCGCAACTTCGCCCTCGTCGTAGCGCAAATTCTCGAGCATCACAATTTGTCTTGGCCGCAAGGTTTGCAAAAGGGCCTTGGGCGCGTCACTTGCCGGGTCTTCAACCAAGATCACTTCAACATCGAGTAGCTCACCAAGGTGAGTCGCCACAGGCTCCATTGTGTAGAGATGGCGCTCTTCGGCTTTTTCTGGACGCCCTAAGTGGGAGGCTAAAACAATTCGTCCGCCCTGATCGAGAATGTGTTGAATCGTCGGCAAAGCAGCTCGAATACGCTTATCGTTGGTAATTTTTGTGCCTCCGCCCTCGTGAGAAAGTGGCACGTTGAAATCGACTCGCAAAAAGACATTTTTTCCCTTGAACTCAAAGCTATTCAATCGCGCGATGCCTTTTAGGCCCACCGATGCCACCGATGCCACCGATGCCACCGATGCGACCGATGCGTTAGATGTGATGCCATTGCCAGCTGATTCGGCCATAATATCACTCTCTCTTTAAATTCCAGCTTTTGCCATATGTACTGCTAAGTCACACATGCGAAATGAAAAGCCAGTTTCGTTGTCATACCACGAAAATATTTTTGCAAAATTGGTCCCAAGTACCATTGTACAATCCAAATCTACAATTGAGCTATGGGTATTGCCGTTAAAATCAACGCTTACCAAGGGCGCGGCTTCGGTAGCCAGAATTCCTTTGAGAGATTTCTGGCTCGCTTCTGTCAAAGCTTGATTTATACTTTGAACTGTCATTGGCTTCATCGAAGTAAAAGTAAAATCAACTAGACTTACGTTTTGCGTTGGCACGCGAACACTTGTACCATCAATGCGGCCTTCTAGCTCAGGTAGAATCTTAACAACTGTTTTTGCAGCGCCCGTGCTAGTTGGAATAATCGAGGTGGTAGCGGTCCTAGCACGTCTTAAATCATTGTGTGGAGCATCAAGAACCCTTTGATCATTCGTATATGAATGAACAGTCGTCATCAGTCCACGATCAATTCCAAAACTATCATTCAAAACTTTTGCAACTGGAGCCAGACAATTGGTGGTGCATGATGCATTGCTAATGACATGATGCTTTGCCGGATCGTATTTTGTGTGATTGATCCCATATACTACAGTAAGATCACTCGTTGCTGGAGCAGAAACCAAAACTTTTTTGGCCCCTGCCGCAATGTGCTTCATAAAGTCTTCTTTAGCCTTGAATGCGCCGGTACACTCCATCACTATATCCACTGCGAAATCCTTCCAGGGAATTTGTGCAGGATCTTTAATTGCGGTTATTTTAATTTCTTTACCCTCAACATAAATTGAGTTCTCTTTGTGAGTGACATTTTTTGAAAAAATACCATGAGTTGAATCATACTTAAGTAAGTGTGCAGACTGGTCTGCTTTGCTCAAATCATTGATCGCAACAATTTCAATATCATTTGCGTATTTTTCAAAAGCTGCGCGTAAAATTACTCGACCAATACGACCAAAACCATTTATTCCAACTCTTAATTTTGCCATGGAGTTTCCCTTCTATGAAACACTTGAATACTTAAACGCCCTCATTAATAACATATTAAATAGCCTGTAACTTTGAAAACATACGACGCGCGTTGACTTGGGTTTGTTCTGAAAGTTTCTCCAGACTGACGCCTAAAAGACCTGCCACGACCTCTGCGGTATGAACAACAAAGGCTGGCACATTCTTCTTTCCACGATGAGGCATTGGGGACAAAAATGGCGCATCCGTCTCAACATGAATGCGCTCAAGAGGCAAACGCCTAACCACGTTCTTGAGCTCCTCTGCCTTTTTAAAAGTCACCACCCCACTAATTGAAATATCAAATCCTAGATCAAGAGCTCCATCAGCCAATTTCTGCGTACCGGTGAAGCAATGAATGAGACCCGAAACCCGCCCCCTGAACTCTCGCAAAATCTCTAGTGTATCGTCCTCTGCGTCCCGAGTGTGAATTTCAACGGGCAGCCGAAGCTGTTCCGCTAGTTCGAGTTGCCTGCGAAATGCCCTTCTTTGAACTTCGTGAGGTGAATGACTATAGAAATAATCCAACCCAATTTCACCTACTGCCACCACTTCTTTTTGCGGGGCATGCCTCAATATAAATTCCTCAACCTTCAGATCAAACTTCTGTGCTTCATGTGGATGAACTCCCAGTGTGCACATTACCTCGGGATAAAATTTTTGTGCTATCGCCAGCACGATGTCGTGATCCTCTGGTTCAGTACCGATCGTAAAAAATCTTTTCACACCCTGCTTTTTGGCTTCAGCAATCGCGTCTTCTGGACTTACTTCTAAAAAATTGAGATGTGTGTGTACATCGATCCAACTTAGATCTGTCGCATTGGTAAGACTCATTTATATTCTCTCGCTCTTTAGAGAGATCATCTTAAAATAAAAATTCTCAAGAAGCAAAGTACGATCAACATTAGCATTGAGGTCCTGCTCCATTTCTAACAGGTAAGAACTCATCTGTAACAGTTCTTCTGAGCTAATCCCGGCCAAATCTCTAACGAGCCGCTCAGCTCCATCGCTAATCCAAGATTGCTCTGAGTTCGGGGCTAGTCCAGCTACAAGAGCGTCACGAAAAAGAGACTGCCAGAATAAAATATTTTGCAGACTTTTTTCGCGATCTCCAGCTGCATCTTTCATTTTCGAAAACAAATCGCCCTCGCCACTTAGTGTTTGTGTGATAAAGTTAAGCGCCTGCATTTTTGATTCGGTCCACGTCTTCGAATCTTCTTTGAGTCGAAATGCCACGTCCATTTGCCCGCGCGCCATTTTCAAAATCCAATCGTCGACCCCGACCAAAGACCTGATCTGATCGTCGGTCAATGGCGAGAAGCGAAAAAGCTGAGCACGTGACCTAATTGTTGCGAGCAGCGCATTGGGGCTTTGAGTGATTAAGAAAATATAAGTATTTTGCGGCGGCTCTTCAAAAAGTTTAAGGAGAGCATTGGAGGACTGCGGATTCAGCCGATGAGCTTGGTCGATTATAATGGTTCGTGCGCGCCCAAGCTGCCTCAGCTGAACAAATTGCTCGATTTGGCGACTTTGCTCCAACTTAATCTGGGCTGTCGTCGACTCGGGCTCTACCAATAAAACACTTTCACTCTTCTGCTCACTGATTCGACGACAAGGTCCACATTCCCCACATGCCGGAGGCCCTTTTGGACAGATTAATTCTTGCGAAAGCGCGAGTGCTGCCAGCTTCTTACCCACGCCGTTAGGGCCGGCAAAAATAACCAGACTTGCGAGTCTTGAAGACTTTGCACTCTCGATCAGTGAAAGCATAAGCTTTTGATTGCCAATCATTTTATTTCGCAAAACCATAGCGACCTATTACCTATAAATAATTTTTTCTTTGTAATTCTTGAATCAACCGAACAGAAAGTTTTTCACTCGACTGACTTGCATCTAATACCAACCATTTATCGGGCTCATTTCGCGCTTGATATAAAAATCCGTCACGGACCTTTTGATGAAATTCGCTTTGTTCTCTTTCAAAACGATCATTCTCGGTGCCAAGAGTCAAATTACGGCCTTCCATTCGCAGCTGACTTTCTTCGATACTCAGATCAAGCAATACATTTAAGTCCGGAAAAATATTTTGCGTTGAAAATCGATTGAGCCACTCGATCTCTTCTCTTTTTAGCCCCCTTGCAAAGCTCTGAAATGCTATTGAGCTGGCTGAGAATCGATCGCATAAAACCCACATCTTCTTATCAATTGCGGGGCGAATCACACGCGCCACATGCTGAGCACGCGAAGCCTGATAAAGGAGCGCCTCGGTACTTGCTTCAGGTACCTCATCATCGATTTTTAGCAAAATATTTCGAATTTCTTCGGCAAGCTTTGTTCCTCCAGGCTCCCGAGTCCAAACGAACTGAACCTTGGCCTGCTTCAAATACTCGGTCAAACCCCTAATAAGGGTACTCTTGCCTGATCCGTCGAGACCTTCAAAGGCTATAAACGGCATCCACATTCTCCTCGTATTGAGCGTCCATTTCGGGCAAACTATCACCCCTATTTGCGGCGCAACTGCTTGTTATCCTTAAAAAAATACTTCGTCAAAAGCAAAAACAGAAGATTAAGCAGACTCATTAGCTTTGGCCGTAAGATAGAACGATGGATTTCACTCTAGATCAAGGTTTTAGCCATGCTTAGTTATGAAAGAGCTTAATAAATGCGACAATTTTTTCATTCTCCAAGGCCTTTGCCTTGGCGCGCCACAAGGGCTCAAATCTACCCACGCATAAAGTCCTGAGCAAGATGATTTCAACGCCATCTGGCTATTAGATGTAATAAAATGCTTCAATTTATCTTTTGATTCAACCGATTGAGTGACTATGAATGATATTTTTAAGAGCAAAGAAGTTAAAGTTCTTTTGGCGATGGATGATGTCTCTGCCTCAACGAAACTGCTAAACTTTTTGGCGGAAGAGGGTCTTTTTTGTAGATCTTCGCGAAATGCCGATGAACTCAAAGAGTTCACTTGGTCTTGGAAGCCTGATTTTATAATCATCGATCTGCTTTATACAGATATGAATGCACTCATGCTTTTAAAGACCCTACGTCAAAATGAAAAGAACCACAGCAATCAGCCTAAAATTTTTGTCACTTCGCAATTTCACAATAATACTCAAAATGTTAAAGAATGTTTGCGCTGGGGCGCTAGCGATTACCTGATCATGCCACTCAAACACGGCGATGTGCTTTCGCGTATAATCTTACACATCCAAGAGAAGCGTGAAGTCAAAGATTTCAGCCAAAAAGACCAAATTCAACAAATGAATGAGGCGCAGTATTACTTACACTTAACCGACTTGACCCTTAAAGAAGCAATGAAATTTTCATCGCTCGATTTAAGTTTGCACAATTTAACTAAAATGGTAGCCATGGCAATGAAGGCGGTTCGAGTTTCTGTGGTTGAATGCGACCTTGAAAATCGCGTGGGTACCGTACATGGCTCCTCTGACAATCGGGACGTTAAACAGCTTAAGCTGAAGCTCGAAAAATACCCTGAGATTATCTATACTTTAACTTCTTCAAAGATTCTCGCAATTGATAGCCTTCAAAATGATCCGACGATGAAGGCGATAGGCGAGAAGACCAAATCGATTCATTTTTCTTCGATGATTGTGGCTCCTATCGAAACCTCAAATGGCCTTTGGGGAGTTCTCTCCGCACGCATGCCCAACACACGTGGGCGATTTGACGATATCGAAATTCAATTTATTATGCTCGTATCTCATGTGGTTTCTTTGGTGGTACAGAGATACATTGACGCTAACCAAGCACAAAAAGCCAGCTGAGACTATTTGACGGGCCCTAAGCAAATATTCACATATATTTTACAAACAGACCTGGACATTCTAAGGCGACATTACTATAAACGAATGCTTTGGAGGTATTATGGTTACACTTATCGCTCTACTTCATTTATTGTTTTGTACTGGTCTTATCGGTTTCGTTTTGCTTCAGGACCCAAAGGGCGGCGGAACGGCCGGCGTATTCAGTGGTGCTGGTGCGAATCAGTTATTTGGAACCACGGGAGCGGCCAATCTGTTAACTAAAATTACCTCTTGGTGTGCCATATGTTTTGGAATTACGTGTATCCTTTTATCTTTACTTTCAAAGTCGAACTCAGGCTCAGTGATTGACGCTCCGATCAGTGCAGCAACTCCTGCGCAGCCAACTGAGGCCGCTACGACGAATGCCACTGCCACCAAGACTCCTGAAAAAACTGAGAAAAAATAGTTGAAGCGACCTCTCGCAATCGGCTCAACGCTTTTGCTCGTCGGAGCCTTCTTATTTTGGTTTTTGAAATTTGAGCTCCCTAGCCAGACAAAGGGAAATAGTCCGATTTCGCAAATAAATATTGCCGAAATCATAAGTGCCCGAGGCTTTGCCACTCTGAAAAACACTCAAGATGAAATTTCCATGCTCACCTTGCAATCCAAAATCTTTCAAAACAACTCACTTTCAACGGATCAAGATTCTGGTGTCATTTTTCAACTTTCAAGTGGGGCCAAATTTGAGATGGCACCTTTGACTAAAATAGTCTTTGAATCCTTAAGTGCTAATGGATCGGCGAATGTCTCAATCACAATTCTAGAAGGTCAAATTCAACTTTTATCAAACGAGTCAACTCTTGGCTCCTTTGAGGTCAGCAAAAAAGGCAAATCACTTAGTCTAGAAGAGCTTAAAACTAATATTGAAAAACTAAAGCCAATCCTCCCAGAACTTTCACAAATTAGAAGTACAACGATCGCCGAGTCTACACCTGTTGAAAAAAAATCAACAAAACTAGCGACTGGCCAAAAACAAAGCAATCACGAGCGCAGCTCCCTCGACCAAGAGGACATTAATAAAGTGATGCGCAATCAAACTTCATTTTTACATCGCTGTTATATTAACTATATGCTTCGCTCACAAAGATTGGATCTGAGCGGTCAAGTTGTTTTGTCTTTTGTCATACAGCCGACCGGCAAAGTGATAAATCCAAAAGTTATTTCGACCCCTATTCAAGACGAACAACTTGATCGCTGTTTGACTGATGTTATAGGACGCGCCAGCTTCAAAGAATTTTCTTCGCGTGCCATTTTAGTTCAGGCCTACCCAATACATTTGGATTAAAAAGCATCAGCACTATTAGAGGTGAGCGTTAACGAATCTCGCTCAGATACTCGATATGATCAGGCACCCAGGGCTCGTCGGTGCCCTCTAGTGCGTAAATTCGTGAGCCCTCTTGTTCGCTTATTTTTTTTGGCTCAATACTTGGCTTAAAATCACTTGAAATCAATTTAGCCAATTTCAAGTCAGGAACAACCGCGTCTATAGCGACATCGCTCAAAAGCTCTCGTCGCACTAAATTGTCGATACTAAATTCAAGCTGCTCACGCGTGAAACCAAAATTCATGATCATGTCTTGAGCCACTCGAATCACTTGTTCGACGGGCAAACGCTGATCCTGCATTAAATCAAGTGCTGCCTGAAAGGTATTATACGTGGCAATGAGACGGCGACCAAACTTCAAATAGTATTCAGGATCGGTGTCGGCGGCAAGATTGATATAAATTTTTTCGACCGGATCTTGAATTGGAATTTGCGACTGAAGATCCAAAATCACTTCAGTTTGTTCACCGACAACGCGAAGAGCTCGTAAAATATTTAATAGATCCTTCTCTGGCCAACGTCTCGCACAAATATCAGAGTAGAGCGAGTAAATCACCGCATCTGATTCACTATCGTCGCCCCACAAAACTTGCCGAACGTCACCTCGCAAACGCATCCTGAGCTGCAAAAGTGCTTGAAGCTTAAACCCGACCTGCTTGGTGAGCCGCCATAGTCTAGAAGGTTTGATGTTTTTGAGATTGTCTTTGTAAAAGGCCCCAAGAGGCAAAATTTCATCAAGTGCTAGTTTGTCCTTAATTTTTGCTTCCATTTGCGGCGGCGAGGCCGTAATGAAGTAAATTGGAAAAGCCTTTTGGCCCCGATCCTCTTGCCATGCCTGTTTAAGGGCCCTTACCAGAGATCCTGTGCCCGGAACATTCTTCTTCTGAAAGGCCTTTTCGGCAATTGTGCGCCAAAGCTCTCGAAGACTAGTCAAACTCGTGTCCAGATAGGTTTTATCCAGATCCCAGACATAAACTTCTTCAAAGCTGGTCTCTAAGTCCGCCGAAATATAGCGAAAGAAAACCACGTCTTCTACAATCTGAGCTCGTGCTTTCCAATCTGACATCTAATGGCCTCCTATTACTCGATGCTAGCGATATTTTATAACATAGACTTCTTCAAAGCCATTTGATAGTTCATGCGCTCATGAAAATGATTAAAGTTTCGCAATGCAAAAAGAACCTGAATTTTATGCCCCTACATGAGTGGCCAGAGAGTTTTCCGGCGTTTACTTGGGGTGAAGAGCTGCTTTGCAATTTTTCGGCGGAAGCTGAAAGCACTGCTATTGATTTAGAGTCAAAAGAAGCCTCATTGGCCACGATTTTGAGCGATATCTATAAAACGCTAAGCCTCGCAGAACTTTCTCGAATCTATCAGCTACATACCCGCTCTAAGATTTTTGCAAAAGGTGAATTCGAATTGCTACTTGAAAAAAATTCTTTGCGGGCCTCAGAGTCCCTAACGGATCTTTTGCTTAAATTATCAGAGACCTCAATAGAATTTCAAAAATGGACGAGCGATCGAAAGCTTGGCGCCAGAGAACTTTTCATTTTAAAATCTTTGGAGTCCGCTTCATCTGTCAAAGCCCTACTCGATCAGATTGCTTCAAAAGCCCCAAGTCGCCAAATTGGCATTCAGATTCTTGAAAATTCGATCGAGCTATTTCTAATGTCGCATGAACTTTCAAAATTGTTAAGTATCGAAGATGAAAGCTGTGAAGCTTGGCTCTCACGTCTCGATCGAATGAGAAACCCAATGCTAGCCGCCCAAACCGAGGCAAAGCAAAAGGCGCTGGCACTCTTATCATGGCCAAAATTCATCAGTACCCGAGTCATTCAGAGCGAAGCAAGCCTGGTGAATGAGGTTCGCCTGCAGTATCGAAACTTGGGCGAGCTTAAGCGCAATATTGAGGCCCTTCAAAAGGTTCATACTGAACTTGAGAGCCAATCTCCCTTGGTTGCGCAGCAATGATCACCGCATTGGTCAAGAAATTTGAAAACATCTACATTCATGAATCTGCCCGTGAAAGCGAAGTTGCAAAAAGATTTATTAATTTATTTTCTGCAGATCAAATTCATTTTGTAAACACTCTCAATGGCCCCATTGGGGTACTTTCATCTCGCCAATTCGATCATAGTAAAAAGAATATTCTCATCACCGCATTTAAGGGTCAGTTTTTCAAACGCTGCCCGGGATCAAATGGTTCAGGTCTTGCCTGTTGTAATTACTATGTCTTAAATCTCGGCCTTCAATGCGATATGAATTGCTCATATTGCTATTTGCAAAGTTTCATCAATACTTCGATGCTCACGATCTACAGCAATATTGATGATGCGATATCAGAACTTAAGAACATGTACGCGGAGAATCCAAATAAAGCGGTACGTGTGGGTACAGGCGAAACAATCGATAGCTTAAGCTTGGACCCGCTAACTCTCTATTCTGAAAAATTGATTCAAGCGTTTAACGAAATGCCTAATTGGAAGCTTGAGTTCAAAACTAAATCAAGATTTATTGAGCAATTCATTCACCTTCAGCATGCGAAAAATATAGTCGTCAGTTGGTCGATTAATCCAGAAGAAATCATTTTGCGTGAGGAGCATGGTACGGCCTCTCTCGAAGAGAGATTGAGTGCTGCCGAAAAGGCCGCAAGCCATTCTTTTCAAGTGAGCTTTCATATCGATCCGATGATATGGCATCCGAATTGGAAACAAAATTATATTGACCTTGCTGATCAAATTCACCAGCGTTTTCAACCGTCGCAAGTCCTGAGTATCTCAGTCGGAGCGCTTAGATTTCAGCCTGAACAAAGACATATGATGCGCGAAAGGTTTGGCATGAAGTCTTATGTTACTCAAGCGGAGACCTTCAAAGGACATGATGGTAAGCTCAGATATGATCTCGATTTGAGAAATGAAATGTTTGATGCTTTAATTTCTCGATTTAGAATTCTTGATCCTCGTTGGCGGGTCTTTTTGTGTATGGAAAGCCCAGAAACTTGGGTCTCCAATTTTTCTGCACATCCAATGCGCGTCGATGGGCTGAAAGAGTTATTCGAGCCGATTAGGCTGTAAGAATCCGCACAATTCGTAAAACTTCGCTTTCGTGCACGCCACCTACCACTTTTTATTTGCTGGCCCCTAAAAAGCCAAAAGTAATATAGCAGTTATGCTGCCGACAAAACTAAGTGTCGTAACAAGAGGTCTGCGCTCCTTTGCAACGGC
>JAYVXS010000274.1:0-3587 GCA_043784965.1 Bdellovibrionales bacterium | reverse complement strand
ATTCACTACTGCGACTCTTTCGAGTGTTTTCGCAGGCGAGACTTGAAGCTGGTGCTTCGCACTCGCTGGTTTGATTGAATTTATCTCGGCGCACATATGCTTTTAAAATGTCCTAATTTGCTAAAAAATTCAAAGATTAAAAATATTTGTCTCTTGTTTGAGCTGAAAATTGAGAATAATGTTATCTTAACAAGAGGCACTAATGAAAATATTAATTACCGGAGCCACAGGTCTCGTCGGACAAAAATTGGGGCTTGCATTAGTGGGCAAGGGGCATGAGTTATATATAATCTCTAGGGATGCGGCACGTGCTCGGCGTGATTTGCCATTTTTATGTGAAGTAATTGAGGCCGATCTAGGGCGCGCTCCGATCAAAATTGAAACTTACTTTGATGTGGTAGTTAATTTATTAGGCGAGTCGGTAGGCGGCGGCAGGTGGACGGCCGCACGTAAAAAACAAATTATGGACTCGCGGATTGCGGGAACACGAAACCTCATCGATTCACTTCGGCAGCCGCCTAAATTAATTTTAAGTGCTAACGCCATTGGCATTTACGGCGATAGGGGAAGTGAGCTCCTTATTGAAACTTCGCCACCGGGTAGTGATTTTTTAGCGAAAGTTTGTTTGGGGTGGGAGCACGAGCTCATGCGCGCGCAAGATAAATTTGCCAGTCAAACTAAGATTGCGAGTTTACGTATTGGTTTGGTTTTGGCGCGCGCTGGTGGGGCACTTGAAAAGCTCCTATTTCCATTTCGTGCTGGTCTTGGCGGAGCGCTGGGCAGCGGTAGGCAGATGATGAGCTGGATTCACATCGAAGATTTAGTTCAAATGTTTTGTTTTATTATCGAAAAAAATGCATCAGGACATTTCAATGCTGTGGCACCACACCCTGTTTCAAATTTTGAATTTTCAAAAAGTCTTGCGAAGTCATTGGGCCGCCCCTTTGGATTTCATATCCCCGCTTTCGTACTGAGGCTTATGCTCGGTGAATTGGGTGATGTCGTGTTAGCTTCACAAAAGGTATCGTGTGAGAAAATTCAGCGGCTAGGGTTTAAATTTAAATTTGAAAATTTAGATCTAGCTTTGCTGGATTTGCTTGGCCCGGGGCGTTTCTGAGCATTCGGTAATTTATGCTGAATTGCCTGGTAAATTAGAGGCTGTCAAAGGTCTAGACAATGCCTTCAAATTGGGTGTTTTAGGCTGTGTACACATATTGCTGCTAATTTCTCCATGAGACAGAAGATTTTGGTATTACGTGAACTCAGCTATGAGGATCCGAAGTTACTTATTCATAATAAATCCTACCGTATATTAAGCCGTCTTGAAGACTGTTTTGAGGTGACCAATGCCTTTCAAACTTCGGAGGCTGTCGACTATTTTCAAAAGATGCGGCCAGATCTAGTGATATTAAATATAGAAAAGTTTTTTGCGCAGAAATTAACTTCATATCAAAGGCTTAGGCATTTGATGAAGGGTATACCAATCTTAATTATTTGTGATGAATTGGACCGGGCAGAGCGAATTGAAATTAATAAAATCCAAAATACCTTTGCATTCGAGCTCGGCGAAGAAGAGAGGGATCTAAAAAAATATTTGCTTAGGTTTCGTTTTCATCAAGCTAAGCCAAGAAATTTTTTACGCTATAAACGCTCGCGAGACTTAAAGCTGTACTTTGATAATCGCGAGATTAGCGGCAGATTCATTGATTATAGTCAGACTGGTGCCAAAATTCAATATGCTAGCTCCGTGCTGCACAAAAAGATGAGGCTGCGCATTGAATATCACTCACAATTGACTGAAGAATTAAAGCAAATTGAATCTTATGTGGTTTGGACTGGTGACGCCTCTCGCGCCGGAATTCAATTTTTAGCAGTGCTTTAGCCCACGAAGTGGGCTTAGACTATTGTTGAAAGATTGAGGTCATCAATGAAAACAAAACAATGAAAACAAAACAATGAAAACAAAATATTATTTTAATGGACAACAAATAGTAGTAACCGGCGGTGCTGGCGGTATTGGTTTTGAGATCGTCACCCAGTTCTTAAAAAGTGGTGCGACTGTCGAAGTCTGGGACTATTCGACTAAGGCTATGGCGTCGGCGGCGGAGCTATTAAGAGAATTTGAAGGCCGGGTAAAATTCACTGAGGTCAATGTTTCAGAGATGAGTTCTTGTACAAAAGCGGCGGCAAAACTTTCTCGAGAAATTGATGTCTTGGTGAATAATGCAGGTATCACGCGCGATAAATCCTTTAAAAAAATGTCGAGTGAAGAATGGGACCAGGTCATTGGCACTAATTTGACTGGAGTATTTAATGTAACGAAATCAATTTTTGACAAATTTAATTCTAAAAGTGCAAATAAGCGAATAATAAATATTTCGAGTATCGTTGCGATTTTTGGTAACTTTGGTCAATCTAATTATGTTGCCTGTAAAGCAGGAGTCATCGGCCTCACGAAGACTTGGGCTCGTGAATTTGCTAAATTGGGTATTACAGTAAATGCAATTGCCCCTGGATTTATTGAAACTGCCATGACCAAGCAGATGCCCGAAGAAGTGATCCAGTCGATGGCCGAAAAGGTGCCGCTTAAGAGAATGGGTCAAAGCCTCGACATTGCAAATGCCTGTTTGTTTCTAGCGAGTTCTGATGCGTCTTATGTCAATGGCGTTGTACTTGGGGTCGATGGTGGTCTGGTCGTTTAGGGCTTGGTTGTTTAGAATGAGGTTTGGCTTTAGATATGGCATTTTTTTATAGGCTGAAGTCGTATTTCGCTATTGGGATTTGGCCGACCCATTGAGCTGAGAGACCGAGCTATTGCCAATTTTAGGATTGAGGAACTTCTCATTTGAAGGCCTTCATGTTTGTCTTAAGATGCATTGTCTTTTTAGGTTGCTGGTCCCTTGTTCGAGTCTATGATCGTTTGTTTGAACTTTCTAGCAATGATTTGCTAAATCGCCGCTTTATCATATTGGAAATGATCAGAATGCGCCGGCCTCCTCAGTGGCCAGCTTTGCAATTTTTGGTTTTGCGTGCTTTCGGGTGACAAATTTTCGATCATGTAGGTCAGAGACGAGGCGAATAATTTTTCGTCTTGCCATATTTAGGCTTGAAAAAGGGTTGTGCGCAATAGCGCTGCAGAATATTGATTCATGCCAAAGAGAGATTTCAACCTTTGTTTCAAAAACACGTGGCGATTTTTTGGTGAGGGTCGCATGCACACTGGCTTCGTCAGGCAGGTTTAGGCTGTCGGTAAAATCCTCATTAATATTTCGAACTTGAGTTTGAAAACTGCGATCTTTACTAAAGGAATTTGTTTTCACTATCATCTCCTTGTTGTTTGGTATCAGTTATTAAATAAAGCAAGACTCGGACCAATCCCTAAGCCGCTAGGAGAGCTTTTTTCAAGTTTTTGAGTCAAACTGTCTCTACTGGCAGGGTATATTGTCTCCTTTTCTGATTTTTTATCTTTATTTTTATCTTGTCGACAGCTAGCCCGGATATTTCATCAGATTTCTGTTGCAATCACCGCTTCGCTAGTCTGGGCGCTTCGCTCCTGGCGTTTTCGAGACCTTTTCATTGCGACAACC
>JAYVXS010000273.1:0-3588 GCA_043784965.1 Bdellovibrionales bacterium | reverse complement strand
CTGCCTGATCAGCCCATTCTTGATTGGATTTGCGATCGAACTCACCCCGAGCTTGAGGATGGGTAGTTTCAAAAATATACTTCATATCTTTTAGGGTGAAGGCTGAATAGCGCGACCGCATTAGTTGCTCTGGATTTTCAGCTTTATTGCCCTTTTCAATTAAAGGACCGCAACACTTCGAGAACTCTTTGTTGGATTCGCACGGACAGTTGGCCATTATTTTACTCCTGAGTAGCTGTTTAGTTTATTGAAACGCTGCGTCCCCTAAAAAGAAGTGGCAGGGGCCTTTAAAAACCAATGTTGAGGATGGGTGATACTTTGAATACTCCGCCATCATTAAAATTGAGCAGGCCAATTTGCATACCATGAAGGTTTTTTGCTGAATTGACCAGGCCAATCTGCAGTCCGTACACCTCTAAAGCGTGATTATAGAGTCCAATTTGAGCGCCATACACATTTGAAAAGGCACTGAGGTTGGCAATTGCCGCCACTTGAAGGCCTATAATAGTTGAGGCAGAGTCATTTTGGTTTAGGCCAAGTGCCACTTGAAGGCCAATGACCTTGATTTCTTTGGTATTAACGTTGGCAATGCCAGCAGCTTGAAGTCCTAATATGGTGGTTTTGCCATTAGTTAAATTGAATATACCAGATACTGCGGCTCCAACAAAATTGCCTTCAGTGATATTGCCAATTCCACCGACATCAAGTCCGTAAATGTCGCGGTGTTTGCCCCATAAGACACTTATGCGAGATCCCGCAATGGTGAACTCCTGAGTCGGAAATTGTAGTGGCGGAACAAGTCCAACTGAAAGCGGTGAGACAATGGCCATTGCCTTTAATTGGGTTAAGAGAACTCCTAAAATGATGAAAATGCCTAGTTTTATATTCATGGAATCATTCTAATGCCGTAAAAATAAATAACCTAGATAATTTTATGGGATCACTGGTCATTCAGCCAGTTTTTCTCAAGTGAATTTCTCAAGTAAATTTCTTAGTTAACCTAAGGCTGGCTCACTGCTGACCAAATATAGATCTAGCCCGAATATTTCACAATTTCGTCGTGAAATCGTTGATTCGCAGACTGGACTGGCGGTTGAGAGACCATTGAGTGAGGCAACCTCAAAGCTGATGAAATATCCGGACTAGGGCAGGCACTTAGCTAGCTGCTGGTTGACCGTGATGGGAAGTGGCGTGCTAAGTTAAAAGATGAGATGCAAAAAATAATTCACGTCGATATGGACTGCTTTTATGCTGCGGTCGAAGAGAAGTTTAATCCTTCGCTTCGAGGTAAAGCAGTTGGCATAGGTGGGCCTGCCAATTCACGAAGTGTCTTGTGCACGGCAAATTATGAAGCGCGTAAGTTTGGCGTGCATGCGGCCATGCCTTCTTCCCAAGCGGTTCGCCTTTGCCCACATTTAATATTGGTGCCACCCCACTTTGAACTCTACAAACAGGAAAGCAGAAAAGTTCGAAAAATTTTTGAAAGATTCACTGATAGGATTGAGCCACTGTCTTTGGATGAAGCCTATCTTGATGTCACTGATAATTTAAACTTTGGAGGCAGCGCTACTTTAATTGCCAAAGAAATCAAGAAACAAATTCGAGAAGAATTATCACTGACTGCCTCCGCCGGAGTAGCGCCCAATAAATTTTTAGCAAAAATCGCTAGTGACTGGAAAAAACCCGACGGCCTATTTGTTATTAGACCCGAGCATATTGATAGTTTTATGCCATCTTTAAAAATTGAAAAAATATATGGAGTCGGCAAAGTCACAGCAAAGAAACTTCATGAGTTGGGCCTTTTTACCTGTGGAGATATACAGTCTCGATCGAGCTCTGAAATGACGCATATTTTTGGCAAGCGAAGCGAGTTCTATGTTGATCTGGCTCGCGGGATTGACAATCGAGTTGTTGAAACCAGTTTTGAGCGAAAATCCCTGAGTGTCGAAGAAACTTATAGTGTCGATTTGGCCAATGTTGAGCAGGCGCTTGCCGCTTTACCAGAACTATTTGAAGAGTGGATCGGGCGAATGGAGCGCGGCCAATATTTTGATAAATTAAAGTCTTATCAGGTGAAAATCAAAACAACTGATTTTAGACAATCGACCATTGAAGAAGCTAAATTGAGTGCGCCGACAGTTAAAGATTTTGAAAAACTATTGCGCGCTGTTTGGCTGAGATTTGATTCGCCGATTCGCCTGCTTGGTCTTGGCGCTAGGTTGCAAGTGGCCGCTAAAGAAAAATCCTCGTCATTAAAAGACGACCGGCAACTTGAATTTTTCTAAGTACCCAGCCTGCGTGATACGAGGCCGGGCTCTGGGGAGCCCGAGATATTAGGGCTCTGGGGAGCCCGAGATATTACTTTCTAGGATTAAGTGCGTTGCGGATACTTTCTTCTGGAGAGATTTTGCCAGTTCCAAAAATAGCTGGAACTGCATGATTAGTTGGCTCGAAGGCGATTTCAACACCCGCTTCAATGCCGGTTCCGGCGCACGAAGGGTTTCCGCCATTGCAGCGCCATACTCTTAAGTAATACATTTTATCAGCACCCATCTTTTTGTGAGCAAGTACTAAGTCAGTTGTAGTCTCACCGGTATTTGAGCTTAAAATATTGGCATTTAAAGAAGTTGTATTTGTCAGTCTTCTTCCGGCCCCGACACCATAATACATTTGCGTCGGTCCATTCATATTGCGATCCATAATAACAGTGCCGACAAACGCAGTTCTACCTTCATCTAAAGTCTTCATAACAGTAACAGGTACGATTGCATGATAGCTGCTATCGCGTCCTGATAATCCTTTGCCGATTGTGTGGGGACCTAATTGAATGTCCAATCCAATAGAAGCCGTGACGCCGGCTTTTTCATCTTCATAAATTTCAGTCTTCGCTCCACAAGTAACCGATTCAAAGCCTGAGTTTCGATACGAATTGCCGTCGTCATCTACACCTTTTTGTTTGATAAAGGGGGTTACGCAATGAAGCTCCACATTTCTGCCATGTAAATCAACGACGTAAGAAATTTCAAGTTCTGCGCGCATTGATCTCATGCCATTTTTCAAATTTGATTTACCTACGGTGGTGCTAATTGCGAGGTCGCCAGGATCTCCTATGTTTGGGCTATCAATTAAGCCCTTGCCAACAATAGGCTCTATGCCCTTTGAAGCCGTGCCTTCCGCCGCCTTCTGTTCCTTAATGTCCACCCTTGATAGCACTGGTCTAAATGCTTTTTCATTGCCCGGTAACGCCGTCTGAGTGGGCAGTTGATTTTGGGCAGACGAACTACCGCTACTCATTAAAATACTGAAAGTGATTAGATAAATAAAGTGAGAGCTTTTCATTTATGTTCCTAAAGTTTTTATTAGTTGACGATGGCCTAAGTAGCAAGACCTGTGCCTTTGTAAATATAGATGGGATCAATTCAAATTTGAGCTGGTGTTGGTTCTTGATTTATAGAGTTACGATAACTGGCGCTTTGTAAAAAGACTGGACCGAATTGAATCTAATTAAATGCAACCGAAGGAAGCGTTAAAGGGCAAAGCACATTGGTTTAATTGAACTAGGCGAAGATTGGGTGCGTTTGATTTCGG
>JAYVXS010000272.1:0-3594 GCA_043784965.1 Bdellovibrionales bacterium | reverse complement strand
GTCGCAACGAAAAGGTCTCGAAAACGCCAGGAGCGAAGCGCCCAGACTAGCGAAGCGGCAATTGCAACAGAAATCTGATGAAATATCCGGGCTAGGGCTTCAAAACCAATGTCGTCGTAATAGCGATTTCGGCTTCAGGAAGATTCCATTATTGACCGTGGCCTATCACTGCCCAATAATGGTCCAATGAGTTTTGTAAAAAATCTTTGGCTCTTTCCTATAGGAATAATACTGATGGCGACATCTCAGGCATCTAATTTTCGAGTTCAAATTCGTGGAAATGAAAACAGTTCCATTATTTTTGGAAATTCTATGCACAACAATTTTCACTTCATCCTTCGCACCGAAGGAAAAAATTTACGTGTCTTTTACGAGTGGAACTCTTGGGGATGGTATGCCAGGTCCTTCTCTGCAGTGGATCGCTATGATCCCAAGAAGACGTATAAAATATTGAGACGCTCCGGCACTTGGGACAAGAATGCACCGGCCTTCCATGAGATCAAGCCTGGAGATATGTTAGTCACTGACATTAACCTCATCGACGGGACTTGGAAGATAGAGCCTCCTTTAGAAAAAGAGGCAGCTCATCGATTAATGGTTACTGGTCATTTCAGCGTCAAAGAGTCAACAGACTCAAAAAAACTGAAAGTCTGGACAGGGGAACTTTCAAGTGAAGCAGAAGAGATTGTTCTTCAAAAGGAATGCGTTCCAGTCTTAACCAAAAACTAGGAATCCCGTGTTCCTAAAACCCTCGTTTTAGGTACTTCTTTCCTAGAGGCTAAGACAAATAAACGACCTTTTCGATTCCAACCTAAAGTATCCCCGGCCGCTTAAATACTGAGCTGCTTTTCATGCTACTCTGGGATGCAAAGTTCCAAAAATCCTTTTCATTTAAAAAATTTATGACTTTGTAAGATTGTAGGGTAAAACCCAAATCACAAAAAACACTCAGGAGGCTACGTTGCCTGGCAGAAATGATCCGTGTCCTTGTGGCAGTGGTCTCAAATTTAAGAAATGTTGTATTCATCTTAAGTCCGTAGCTCGCCGTAATGAAACTTCACACGTAGTCCTTGGGCGATCTGCCGGCGGTTCTCTAAGTTTCAATAGCATAATTTCCGCTGAATACGGAGAGGACCTTCAATTACTTCCGATCGCGAAAAAGAAAGATTTAATTCGTGATGCTATAGCTTACTTGGAGCAAGATTCTCTTCAGAGCATTGAGACTACATTTGATGCCGCAAGCAATATTTGCATTAGAATAGTTTTTAGAGATGCACGCAGAATCACGAGCATTGACAAATACGAAGACGAAAATGATTACGATGAAGATTATGATGACGATTACGATTATGGCCGGTATGCATATGATAAAGATGAGCTTGAAGTATTTTTAAGTGAAACATCTCCCAATGGGCCAATTAAAATTGAAGTTTTCCGCAATCATAAATCTGTCGAAACAGTTCATAATTCACTTCAAGTAAACGCTGCCTTGGTACTGACATGGCTATCAATCGGAAGGAGTATTGAGCGAAAAAAATTACCTCAACACGTTAGAGATTTTCACAAGGAATTTAATGATCTTCCAAGATTAAAAAAGCTCCTCGAGCCTCAACGAATTCGCTTTTATGAGGAGCTAAAACATATTTCTTTGATTTCGATAAGTTTGTCTTTAGAGCCCTTACTTGCGGATGGACGGCTCCTGAGCAATCTGGACTCACGATTTAGACTGCCCGATCAGTTACCAAATGCAATATTGATAAATCAAAAAACTAATAAAGCTGATTATTTTGTAAATAACTCTAAACTAGATTGCCGGAGATGGAATTTGCCGGATTGCTTCCTCGATCAAAGTGAGCCAAAGAAGAAATCTGCCTGGCAGAATAACAGTCCTCTGCGGCGGCTAACCGATTCGATCAATTATTATTTTAGTGACGGCGTTGTCGTAGATGCCGGCCAAATTCTAAACACAAAATATTCGAGGCTTCTACCTCCAGACCTTCTTCCTGGTGAAATCGCATTGCCGCAAGCTGAACAGCTTTGGAAGCAAAAATTTAATGCGCTGGAGCAAGATCTGCTCAAGAAACCAAACGAAATATTGTCAGAAGTTAGCTTGGTTTCCCAAGAGCGTGGCTCCATATATTTTAGGGATGCTGAGGCAGAAAAAATTAGCAAATTGATGAATGATTTGATGGTGCGGCTTGCCAGACGATCAAATGGCGGCGAAATCAATATTGATCTGAAATGGTTAGATAGTTCTTCTAAAGCTTGCTTGCGACTTTCACGGCTTGAATTTGCAGGGCCTAATCTTTTTGAATGGCAGCCAAAATATTTTGCTAGGCCTCTAAAGAGCCATCCCAATTTTGCAGTCACAGCGGGGCAGCTCAATTTACAGAAGCTTGATAGTGCCCATGGGCAAATGATTCCGCTTAAGAATGGCTTTTTGAGTTTGGAATCAAGATGGCTTCGGATTCAAGATGTCTCTAAAGATCTTCAATCTTGGAATGAACTTAGGTATAGCCCTTACGAGGAATTAGATTTTTCAGAAAGAGAATCAGTTCAAACTGAATTTTCAACTTGGCCTGAGCTAAAAGTTAAACTGACAGCAGAAGGTACAAGAAGCTTTGTAACTTTGAGAAAAAAGTTGCAAGACAACCAAAGCTATCGTCTCTTCAGCGAGAAAATTACGAATAAGTCCAGGCTAATAGCAAACGGCAAAAAGATGGATCCAGGCGGCCTATCAACTGGGCCATTAGAACGAAGTATAAAAACTAAGTCAGAACTTCACCTTGATTCCGAGGGTCGATTCTTCCTCATCAGGCGTTTACTACCCCCTAAAGACCGACAATTAAACTTTGAGAAACTCTCAGATTCAAATGATGAAATTGATGGTAATTTAAATGGTGCACTAGAGAATAAGCCAGAGAATAAGCCAGAGAATAAGCCAGAGAATAAGCCAGAAAACAAACTAGAAAATAAATTAGAAGGAGTCGCAGATCAAGCTAATAATCAAACAACAGATTCGATATCTTTTGATTATCCTTTTTTGAATGGTTTTTCTTTTTCGAGTTTGAAATTATTAAAAATTCTTGGGCTTGGCCTTCCAGGACATTTTGACTGCGAAGCAAAAGTGCTGGCTTCTAGATCTTCACCAAAGCGTGATTTTGAACTAAAACTATTGAAACATCTAGGTGTACTAAATTTATTAGTGTTTGAATCTCTGTCGGTTCGCTTTGAAGGGGTGCTTAGCGATGGCACTATTGTAAAGAAGGTCACTGACATTTTACCACTTCTTGAAAACAAGATCCTTGCATTGATTGGTGATCCGTTGAGTGCTCCACTGCAAGAGCGTTGTTCGAAGCAAGTTTATAGCAAACTAAAAAGTTTCATGGCTGATCTCAATAGTTTAATTAAGCGTGACTTTGAAAAAAATGACTTGAGACAAAACTTGCTGCTTCCAGAGGGTGAGTTTTCAGTATCCAGACTCTTAGAAGATGAGCTTCGATTAATTTACGCAGTTCTAAGTCATGCTGCGATCTCGTCGAATGGAGAGATATTTACTAAAGCTCGATTGAGTTTTTTAAATAAGATTTTTCC
>JAYVXS010000271.1:0-3609 GCA_043784965.1 Bdellovibrionales bacterium | reverse complement strand
CGTCATTTTCTTATTTTTCATAAGATGTTTTAGGACTGGACCTATTTTAACTTCATCACTCATTACATATAATTATCGTCTATAAAAGCAGCTCTGATGAGCTAAAGACGCCTACATGTACCGTGGTATGTGAAGACGACCGATGGTCAATGAATGATTCGCTATAGGAAAAATTGATTTCAAGATCAATGTCTAAGTGCGGGAGGATGTACCATTATTTTGTCGACACCAAGGTGTTCTGTCTGGAGCAAACCCATCCATTAACCCTGATCCAAGTGTTCCGATACACTCGACACAAAAGTAGGTGGTTATGTTCAGAAGAAAACGAAGAATGAAAATAATTGGTCTTTTAATTTTTATTGGCATTGTCGCAGGAAACACTGGGTGGCTTTCCAAAGTGTTTAAACCAATCGTTCGGTCTACCCTTAATTTGTTACACACCACAAATGCAAAAGTTGTTATTTCAAGTGCGGCAGCAATCGTTCTATTTATGGTCCTTAAAAAAATATGGAGTCTGATAGCAAACATTCAACAACGTAAGAAACGACAAAAAGCAATAGCTACGCTCACGCCTAGTGCTGATCGAGACGAATATATTATTGAACGAGATGATTACCGAAGAGGAAACCCTAAAGAAAGCTACTACAGAAAAACATTTTGCCTTTATTTGTTGGAAGCCTTCGGCAACAGCTGCGCGAAGTGTGGAAACAAAGAAAATGGCATGGACATCGACCATTTTATTTTCAGTAAAAATGAAGGCGGCAGTTTCATGATGAAACACCGTGAGGGATATGTTGTTAACAATGCAATTCCACTTTGTCAGACCTGCAATCGAAGCAAATCTGACAACGATTATAAATCATTTTTTAGTGAATCCGAGCTGCTGGCGATTTTAGAGAAAAATGTTTTGATGACAAGACGTCTAAATGCAAAGTCGATATTTGATGAGGGTGGTAGGATTATAAAACAAAAGAGGGCTGGGTAGCCCATTTGATACTCAAAATAATGAGCCTCAGTTGATCGACTTTCAGAATTCTATATCTGTCAGTTTTTTCAGTGGTACATCGAGCGTGATTGCAACCAGCGCAAGCGTTGTAACTCTCGGCTCAACTTTTCCAGCTTCTATCTTGCTCAAAGTGCCACGAGCTAAACCAGCTTCCAGACAAGTGCGATCTTGGCTGTAGCCTTTGGAGCGTCTGACCTTCGCAATGTGTGCACCGAGATCTTTTAAGAATCGGCGTTTATTAAAATCATCAATTTCCACCTTTCAAGTGTAGAAAATGGGTAATCTTGTGTGATGCCTACTAGGCAGGTATCAAATTAATGACGCACCTGCCTAGTGGGCAGGTATACCCAACTCAATGACATTGGAAATGTTCGTCGAAATTGATATGGTGGTTTCTTGGAGATTGAAACTGTGAATGCAACCTGCACCGAATCCTACACTTCGTGATTAAAATTAAGCTAATCAAAACTGACAACTATGTTGACCGTCTAGAACTCACAAAAACTGATGGTTCAATCTTCAAGGCAGAGGCTGTAGGTCTTGGCGAAGACACTATCCTGAGATTTTCTGTAGAGGAACAACTTGATCTTGAGGCGCCTTTTCGCTCGCTTTCAAAAAGTTTGGATTCAAACAGCTACAAGGGAACTGATACTGATCTCAAGGTTGATGCGATGGCAAAGGCTTTCAAGGATCACACAGCAAGCACGCCAACCTCAGTTTTCTTTCAAACAATCATGATGATCTGCGCGAATCTGGGTGTAAAATGGATGCCGATCACGAGAATTCAAGTTGATGCGATCCGAGTTAGAGCAGATCCATTGTTGAAGACTTGGGCTGGTCTAAAGCCAGGCCAAAACATGGAACTCTCTATGCCATTGGTGCCGAAAAAATAGTTCCGCACTCCGAATCTAGGCTAATAGGTTAGGCATCCATCGCTTTCAACCATTCCTTATGCTTCACATACTGATTAAAAGTTTCCTTATACTCTTTTAACAGCAAATCCCGTTCCCTTTGGTTTTGGCAAGCAGCGTATTTTTGCCACAACGCAACGACCTGTTTATTCAATTTATTTAGTAAATCCATGTTTACCTCCACCGGCCACGCTATTGACCAGCCCATAGGGCATCAATGGAGCCGCGACAAGGTCCCACCCTGGGAACAGAGGCGCTGATCAAATATTTCTTCGTGACCTCGTCGGCCAATTAGAAAAAATTTGTATAATAACGATACGAGTCAATTTGTTGCCAATGCTTCAAGTGTTTGTCTATAGTTGATCTTTACTTGGTGCAGGAATTGTACGCCTGAGCCAATTCTGTCTGGTCTTTAAATCAACCCGCGAAACCACGCGGGTTTTTTAGTTTCTGGGGTTTGCCGATTCCGAAATGATACCCATTGATACCCACGACCGTGGGGACACTTACAAAATCGACGATAATTTTCGATCCATCTCGCGTTGAACGTGAGCGACACGCTCGTCTCGAACCTTGGCGTACTTGTCGGTCGACTTGATGTCATCGTGACCCGCGACTTTCGCCGTAATCTTGAGGTCTCCGCATGTCGCATAGTGCTCAGTGAGTGCTGCATGTCGAAGGATGTGCGTGGCTGAGAAGGGGTCGGCTCTCTTCAGTGCCTGGGTGTAGCGATACTCAATCTGCCGGTACTCATATGGAACGCCGCCATTCAAAAATAACGGTCCACTCCGAACACCAGACTTTAGCGCCCATTCACGAAAAAGACACGCCGCCATCTCTGGCATCTCGATCTCTTTGCCGCCGTTGGTTTTGGAACCATCGACGATTTTCGACGATTTGCCTTTGGCCCGCATCCACTGAACTTTGTGAACCACACGCAGCTTCCGCCGGTTAAAGTCAAAGTCCTCTGCATGAAGAGCTGCAGCTTCTTGAACACGACTGTAAGTCGCATATTGCATCATGGCGATGAAATAAATCGCCTCACATCCCGCCTCTGTGCAGATCGCTTTGAGCACGGCCTTGAACCGCGTGAATTCTTCGATGGTCAGGTCCTTCGTTTGGGGACTCTTCTCACGCACCTTCAAATTTTTCGGATGATCTGGCAGAAATGGAAGGTGATATTTCCGATCAAATCTCGTGGCGTAGAACCCGAGTACCGTTTTCAAAACCGAATACTCATGGGAGTAGTCGCAGCGAGTCCCGTGACCAGGCGATTGTTGAACGGCTGGCGATAAAGATGCCGACGTATTTTGCATAGGCATCAAGCCCTCGCCTCGTATCATTTTTCGAACGGTGTTCTGGCTTACGCGGAAGTCACGGGTTAACTTCCTGATCCCCGCTCCCGCTAGGTAAGCCAGCCGCACCTCTTCCTTCAGTGAAGCGTTCAACCGGTTCGCCATATTTTTCTCCTGAAAATGACCCGGGTCACAAGTCCTCTTTCGGATGGCCGCTAAACTTGAAGGAACAGGGTGACCATGAAGACAGTAGTTTGATACCCATTTGATACCCACGATGCAACGGAAGGGCAAAAAAATTCGGTTCGTCTGAATAATTAGTGGGTCAAAATGGCGGAGAAATGAACTTGTAGAGTTTGCGACAGGTTGCATCGAAGGTCATATGATGGGCCAACTC
>JAYVXS010000270.1:0-3628 GCA_043784965.1 Bdellovibrionales bacterium | reverse complement strand
TCGACTAAAAAGTTCGACTAAAAAGTTCGACCTCGCAAAGCTGTGAGGTGCGTAATTCTTTTGCCAACTGTAAACTGTGAGCAAGCTCGGTGCCAGGCGCCGTAGGTGCCTAAAGGCCCCGCCGCAGATTTGATAAAGAAAGACTTTCAAGAGCAGTGACAATTTACGGTTCGTTTGCGTGAAAATGTCAAAAATATTTACACCAAAAAGGTACACCAAAAAGGCCCCTTCTTCTTTTTGTTGGTCCAGTTACGTAGTGCAGTTTAGGGGCAGTTTAGGGGCAGTTTAGGGGCAGCAGTTACCGACTTTGGTTCTTCAGTTTCGGCCCCAGCTATGGGTGCGTCAGTTTGTGTACCCTGGTGTGATGATTCCTGGACCTGAATCCGAAATCAGTTTGCCCGACTCACAGCCCCTGAACTTCGAGTTTTCACTCTTTACTAAATATATAGAAATATTCAACAACGACAGTTCAATCACCACTCGTTGAAATTGCCTCTTCAAAGTACGCAATTCTTAAATTTTAATTTTCGATGAAACGAAATTCAACCGGGATTCGATCTAGTATCTCAAAACGCTTCATGCGCTCCAGTATTGGCCACCATTCGTAAAGAAAAAGATTCATGGGTTTCCAGAGTGCCACCCAACCAATGACCGTGAGCCCCTCTTTAAAAGTCAGTTGCAGCCAGCCGCTTACATCTTTCAAACCAAAACTAGATATGCCGACACATACCGACAAGAACATCAATGCAAATATCAAGGCATTTTGACCCTCTTTGAAATTAAGCTTCATATCACGGCGTGACAGCTCAACCTCATATTCAAAAAATGTATGAATGGCGTTCTCAATGACATCCACACGCACTTCATCGGCAATTTTTTTTGGAAATGAAATCATTAGCTTAACAGCTTTCGGATTGGGAATCTCTCGCAGTGAGGTCAAAACATACTTCACAAAATCTTCATCGAGATCTCGCTCGCGAAATGGTGCCGGATCTCGATAATCAAATAGCTGTTGCTGATTCTGAACATGGACATCTATATAATAGATGTCTTTTTCTTTTCGATAGCGATTGGATTTGAGCATTTCTTATTGTCTCATACGAAGAGTTTAAAACAACAAGCTGTGGATAACCTGGCCTGAATACTTCAAAGGCATTGACTCGATTAACGTCTGGCTTGAAGTCCTATTAGCGCGACTTGAGCTGAGCGCTAATTTCGCCAAGGCCCATTTCGTGGATTTGCCTCCGAACTAGAGCTTCATCAAAGTCGCGGCCCGAAACAAAACCTGAAGTCAGTATTTGATAAGTCGCCTCTTCGAGGTCCTCACGATGAACAATGTCATCAAATACCTGACCAAGTGTAAACCCAAGATAATGGTGACTGAGTTGATCCAACATGAAGGCAAGGGCTATCAAAGGTCCGATAGTTTGTATGATCTTACTTGCAATCGCATAGTTCATTGATAAAAAAGATTTTACCCGAAGTGTATTTCGGGTGTCGGGAGCCATATGCTCTAAACCGTGTAAAAAAATATCCTCTTGCACTCTAAGCGGTAAAGCTAAAAAGTGAACTGCATTGTATCGCGAATTAAAAAAACTATTAAAATTTGCAATCAGTGCGGGCAACTCAAAAACCGTGACCACTGAATAAAGTGAACCCACTAGAAAGTTCAGAAGAGGAAAGTATTTACGTAAATAGACCTTATAATGATCTCGAATATCTCGATCTTGAATGCCGCCGTTTTCTTCTAGAAACTGAGCAAGACCTTGCCTCATTAATTCATTTGCGATGCGCGTGGTATTGAAATTCTCTTCGGCCAAATAGCCATTTTTGGTAAGCTTCAATAGTAACTGCTTACGAAGCGAAAAGGGCAAGCGCGCAATATGCGAATGAATTGCAGCCAAATTATCGGGCGTGAGCCTTGCAAAATCAAAATTACTTATTTTGTTTTCGAGTGCCGCTTGCCGCTTTCCACCCTTAAAAGCGACCGCCGTTTCATCAAGTGCACTTTTTGTATTAAAACGCCCTGCCGCTTCAATATAATATAATTTTTGCGCCGTGGAGGTCGGAATCGTTCCGACCATCCACACTGGGCTAAATAGATTTTCACAGCTCTTGATCTTGATCGTGTGGAGCTCGGCAACCGCTACACTGTGATTTAACAAAATGAAGACCAAAATTTTAACTAAGTAATTCATAATCATAGGCTTTCTTTTCTCAAATAAATGGAGCCTAGAAAACCATTAATTTTAAGACTATCGATGCCAAATTTCAAACTTGATAAATAAATATATATTGAGTCTGAAGTTTTATATATTGAGCGTATTGAACCACTATGATTAAGCACTGTAAGCTCAAGTTTGCTATTCGTCGTGCCGTCCCAAACGCTAGCATGATTAATGCCTTTCAATTGGGTGGCTGGCGTCACCTCAGCTGATGTTTGCGTTTTAGCCACATATTTTTCTAAAGACGCCGTCAATATATTCGAGATACCTTTTTCTTCTATAAAACGCAGAGGTTTCATAATCGTTTCTAATGAAAAAAATGAATCGACCGCCTTACCGGCTCTAATCCAGAGACTTACTTCAAATAGAGGCAATATCTTGCGCATATTTAGAGTGTAAAACTGGTTATCAATGGATTGGCATTTTTTAGAAAGCGCCAGCTTTTCCAAATAGACTTGCGCTCCTTTGAAGTGATCCTGAATGCCCAGCTCCATCTGTCTCGCTCGTATTTCAGCCACTGTTTCTTCACTACAAAAACTCACAATAAATCTTATGTTACGTCTAGCGAAGAGAACGCCCCCTTCATTCAATCCTGTTCGGGATTGGATCAATTCGAAGACCCAAAATTCACTTATTTTTGCAAATGCAACCTCTGCTTTAATTAGCGAAGATAGTTTTCGGCCCGTATCCGAACCCCCGAGAAGTCGCGCCACCAAATTATCTACTCGCAATGCCTTCTCCTCTGTAATCACACTGTCTCTGCGTAAAATCTCATATCTCAAACTATTGGTTAAAAAGAACTTGGCCTGGATAAACGGACTCATGTTTTGAAACAGCTGAGCCTCAATTTCAGCCTCACCTAGTTCAAGATGCATTTTGGGGCGTTCACTAGGCTTCAAAAAATGCCAGCGAATTCCATGCAAATTTTCTTCAATTTTGCAGCCCAATTCATTCGAGACTGCCTTCAAGCGAACAATTGCTTTACCAAGATCAGCATTGTTTTGCAGAACTTCATCCATAAAATTAGGCGCAAGACTCTTGGCGAAGGGGAATGAAATGCTATTTAAAGCTAGTACAGCTGAGCCTGAATTTGTCATTTCCAATGCCAAACTCTTTGTAATTAAAATATTTTGACCCGCCACAAATATTACTAAGATAGCTAATTTGCAGAGGAAAAACTGCCAGGCTTGGGGCATAGCAAATCTCCCAAAGATTTCATTGCGAAGTTGCAATGAAGTCTTTGCAAGACTAGAACCAAAATAGTCTAAATCTTAAGCAGAAGCGGGGCCCTATCTTCTTTTAGTTGGTCTAGCCCGGATATTTCATCAGTTTCGTCGTGAAATCGCTGATTCGCAGACTGGCCTGGCGCTTGAGAGACCTTAGAGTGAGGCTTAGAGTGAGGC
>JAYVXS010000269.1:0-3653 GCA_043784965.1 Bdellovibrionales bacterium | reverse complement strand
ACGTCGCTGAAAATCAATCAAACTAAGGTCATGATAAGGTTTTTTCTTAGTATTCATAGCTACTTATAGCATAACCGGAGTTAAGGGCCTAATCATTAGCTAAGTACCGAAAAACAAAGGCGAAAGATTTTAATCACTTAGCCAATTCTGCCTGTGATGGGTTGTCACAACAAACCACAGGAAAACACCCTAAAAAACACGTTTTGGTCTGATTCTGGTCTGTCCGAAAGGTTCTGATCCCGGGAGGGCTCAAAACCTTCGGTCAAATTAACTCAGTGCTGAGCTGCGATTGCCCGAAAGTCATAAAGATAGACGGGATTTTTTCGCAGCGAAAATCTGAGCGTCTATCTACTGAGCTACCGTCAATTCTGATTGTAACTTTGCATTAATCTTGGTGGCCGGTCTGCGCACTTTTTTTCAATGAAAAGTCGCAGGCTTGTTCCCACAAACAATCAACAAAAACAAGTGAGGTGAATTATGAAGCTGAAAAGAAGCCAGCAAAAGATCATCACGCGTGATGCACAAATTCTGCGGCACATGCGTCTCTCTAAAGGAATGTCGCTAAATAATGCCGGAAAAAGTGTACGCATTTCTGGCTCGGCAATCGCACATATTGAACAAGGACGAATGGATATTTCAAGGGAACGAATGAAAACCTTGGTGTACGCATATGGCTACAAAATTGAGGAATTCCTTGAGTTTCATGATGGAAAGGCAATCCCAATTAATTTGCGTGATGAGTGCATCATCCTTCTTCGGAGGTGCGACGAAAGCAAAATTCAAATGCTGCATCCCTTGATCGCAAACTTATCAAAATAAAGGAAGAAAGAGGATTAAATGGCAAAATCAACTGAAGTAAAATGGCAGTCAAAAAAAACGTTAAAATGGGCCTCTATTCGTATTGGTCGAGATACTCAGAAAAAGCTTGAGCGTCTCTTACTTGCAGCAAATCGCAAGTCAGAAGGGAGAAAAGTTCGTGTAGACCAGTTGTTAGATTTAGCTGCGGATATCATCGCAGATGAGCACATAAAAACGTTGCAGGAACAATCGCTGACGAATGAGGATCGAAAAGAACAAATGCGGCAATTCTATACTGAAACTCGCGGGCCAATTTCAAGATTGGAATACACGGGCTTCACAATGAAAAGAGAGTATTTTGAATTTCTGGAGCAATACGAAGTCGCAAAGGAAAAGCGCTCTATTCAAATCGCGGTCTAGTATAATTCTGATAGCGCCGAATGGATCAATTCGGCGCTATTTAGCTGCAAACTCAAATAAATTTCACACGATTTCCGCAGTTGGTAGTTTACTTAAGCGAGAAATCGGTCGAGCTTTTTAAATTGGGTGAGAAGAAGCTCCCAGAAGGATTCAAATGTGGCGTCTTCTTCAGGCAGTTGCACACTTCCCCAGGAACTTTTAAGCTGACGTAAGTTTAAATTTGCAGCGAAATCACTGAACGACTCTGGCATTTCTGTAGCTCGAGTTTTGAACGTCGCAAGAATTGCTTTTGATAGTTTTTCGGTGTCTTTACAGGCATCAAAAATCATCGTCATGTCGTAAATATCTTTTGCTCGGGAATTCGCATCTCCACGCTGCACAAGTGTCTCAAGCTTTTCGGAATAAATCGACTCTAGCGGATAGACTTTCCACGAAAGCGGTTCTCCCTTAGGCAACAATGCCGGAGATGTGATTGGTGAAAGTTTGCCTATCACTTTGTCGCCAAATCCCACATCAAAATGTACCCGCGAGAGTTTCGCAAGTTTCAATTTTTCTTTTGGCGGATCACCAAGAAAGTAGGCGCAATCAAAGCGCAAAGCTCCATACTCTC
This sequence comes from Bdellovibrionales bacterium, assembly GCA_043784965.1. Classification (GTDB taxonomy): domain Bacteria; phylum Bdellovibrionota; class Bdellovibrionia; order Bdellovibrionales; family JAMPXM01; genus JAYTQQ01. Next base: position 1,825 of record JAYVXS010000269.1, on the reverse strand, counting down.
CTTGCTCCTCCAGATTTTGGACGCGAATTTCTCCAAACCAAAATCCGTCATCCAAGTCGGTTAGAATTGCTTCCTTAATAAGGTCTTGCGCGTCCGCTTTATCAATACCTTTACAAAGCGCATCTAAGTCCCGGGTGAAGCGGTCACTCTCAAGGACTTTGAGGAGTACGAACCCACCTTTAAAAATCAGGTGGTTCCGAAGTTCCGCAGAGTTTTCAAGCCGTGCAACAACTCGCTCAATCGCAAGAACAATTCGAAGCTCGTTTATCGTGAGCGAGTTTGAGATTTGAGAATATTTAAGAAGCTGTTTTCTGATTTCCACGGCCTTTGGTTCACGACTCATGAAAGGCTCTCAATGTATTGAAAAATGCGATGTTCAACACCAAGGAGTTGCGACATTTTTGCAACTTTAGAGAGGGTCGTCTTCTTCTCGCGAACCGCATTTTTGATTGCCGAAATTGCGACATTTGTACCAACGGTTTTTTTATAAACGAGGCAGTCGACAAGCGTTCTTTCGATAGAGGTTATAGAGTAGTTTTTGTTTTCGACTATGCCGATTTTCCAGTTTGGATTTCTTGTCCTACAAACTCGGATATCTTTATGCGAGGAATGTGTCTGCTCATCAACCATGAGCCAGGTTTTTTTAGGGATAACGTCGGTCAAATTGTAAGACGCAAGGGCCGACAGCAAGCAAACTGCGGACCTACCTTTGATCCTGATTGATGCCGCATGAAAGATCTCATCGTCTGATAGGTTTTCGCCTGCGATTTGATAAACGCCTCGGTTGAGCCTGGCAATATGCCCAGACTTCAATAGCTCTTGAATATGGTTTCCAGTTAGGCCTAGACCTTCAATCTGTTTTCGAGAGAAGGTATTGCCTTTAAGTTTAAGAATTGCCTTTGTCGGGTCCATATTGAAAGTATACACGAAAACAATATTGTGTAAAGTTATAATAAACGACTAACTTTGGGACTAGACTCAGTAAAATTAGCTAAAACGGCTTCTAATTCTTCTAGGAGCGAAGAGGCATCAAAGTAGCTAGAACCATTGTCGAAACTGACGATGCGGTCTTCACTTTCTTCGGAATCAATCCACTCAGACTTAGCCATGCGCCAGGATACCGGATCAAGCTCTTTGATGGCTAGAACCGTATCGTATTTAAGCCAACCTATTTGAGTAGTTTCTGGATAACACTCACGCATTGATTCCTCAAAGAGTTCGTCGTCATTGATGGGATCAAAACCTGAAAGGATGTCTGTAAAAATCCAATCATAACCGTATTCACACCCAACACCGGAAACCATTCTCATAAGGTCATCTGATCCGCACTTAGCACAGACTCCGCTGCGCGCTTCCGAGTAGTAACCGTAACAAAACGGAATCGACTTCAATACTGCAAGTTGTTTCAAAAGATTTTCAATCTGCGACTTCATAAATTTCTCCTGTTTCTGGTTTAAAAAACATTTTTCGCCCGCCAGGTACGCCCCAAGCTTGCTTGGCGGGGGGAAAATTAGGAGTGCTTGGCGCGTCTTGCTCGATTTCTCGTATAGGCCCTTCAGGGCCGATCATGAGGCATGACAGACACAAAGAGGCTGGCGGGACTCAGTGAAAAGAGAAATTGAATTTGCAAGAAGTGAAAAGTGCGATTCGAAATGAAATCAAAATTGCGAAGCAAGTTTGTCAATTTTTAAGTATTAAAACCTGGAGGCAAATGCCTCCAGGTAATTGTAATGGCGCTACACGTTAGGGAAACCAAAAAGGCGCCTTCTTGGTTGACGATAAATAATCAAACCCAAGGAGTAAGAGATGTCGGATGTAGAGATTT
>JAYVXS010000268.1:0-3655 GCA_043784965.1 Bdellovibrionales bacterium | reverse complement strand
AAAAGGGACTAAGTAATGCTGGCAAAAAAGCCGGCCGAATTGCTTCTGAAGGAATCGTTGAGTCTTATATTCATGGCGAAGGTCGCATCGGCGTTCTTCTCGAGGTGAATTCTGAAACAGATTTCGTGGCTCGCAATCCAGGATTTAGAGAGTTCGTTAAAAATGTTGCTCTACACATTGCTGCGGCTAATCCGATAGCTGTTTCTCCTGAAGAAGTTCCTGCAGAAACTGTGGATCGCGAGCGCCACGTCTTGATAGCCAAGAACCGCGAGCAAGGTAAAAAAGAAGAAATGATTCCGAAAATTGTTGAAGGCCAAATCAAAAAGTTTTTTGCAGAAAGCTGTTTGCTAGAGCAGCCATATGTTAAAAATCCCGATTTGACAGTTGGCACTTATTTGAAAGAAACGATTGCAAAAATTGGTGAAAATATTGTGATTCGCCGATTCATTCGATTTGAGTTGGGTGAAGGCTTAGCTAAGAAAACAGAAGATTTTGCAGCTGAAGTTGCCGCTCAAGTTAAAAAAGGTTGATGCGCTTTGGGACAACTCAAATACAAGAGAGTTCTACTCAAATTGAGTGGTGAGGCCCTTGCCGGTGAGCAGGGCTTCGGAATCAATCCACAAGTTATTCTAGAAATTGCAAAGGGCGTTGCTGCCGCTCACGAAACCAAATGTCAAATTGGACTGGTGATCGGCGGCGGCAATATCATTCGCGGAATGTCCGCCTCAGCAAAGGGTATGGACCGAGCTAGCTCAGATTATATGGGTATGCTTGCTACCTGTATCAATGCCCTGGCGATGCAAGACTCTCTCGAAAAACTAAATATTGATACCCGCGTGCAATCCGCTATTGAAATGAATGAAATTGCCGAACCCTACATTCGCAGAAAAGCTATTCGCCATCTCGAAAAAGGCCGCGTAGTTATCTTTGCTGGTGGAACCGGCAATCCCTATTTTACAACGGACACCGCAGCCGCGCTACGCGCCATGGAAATTGACTCAGAAGTGATCTTAAAGGCCACAAAAGTTGATGGCGTTTATGACAAAGATCCCCACAAACATAAAGACGCAGTGAAGTTCGATGAGCTCAGTTATATTGAAGTTCTTAATCGTCGCCTCAATGTCATGGATTCAACTGCCATTAGCCTTTGCATGGACAATAATTTGCCAATAATTACTTTTAACTTAAACGAACCAAAGAATATATTAAAAGCGATCTGTGGTGATAAAATTGGAACATTAATTAAGTAACCGCGAGGTATTGTATCATGATCAATGAAATGAAAAATAGTGCAAAAGCTGGCATGGAAAAGGCTCTAGGCGCTCTCGCCGCAGAGCTAAAAAAAGTACGAACTGGGCGAGCACAAGTCTCAATGCTCGATAATGTAAAGGTCAACTACTACGGAACGATGACACCACTTAATCAAGTGAGTGCCGTTTCGACTCCAGATGCAAAGAGTTTTTTGATTGCACCTTGGGAGGCGCCGATGCTCAAAGAAATCGAGGCTTCAATTACCAAGAGCGATCTCGGTATGGCCCCGATCAACGATGGCAAGGTAATACGCTTAAAGCTTCCTGACCTTACCGAACAGCGCCGTAAAGAACTCGTTAAGAATACTAAAAAAGTAGTTGAAGATACTAAAGTAGCCGTTCGTATGTCCAGACGGGATGCAAATGAGTTTGCTAAAAAGGCTTTAAAGGATAAGTCGATGAGCGAAGACGATAACAAGCGCGCTCAAGATGATATTCAGAAAATGACGGATCAATATATTGAAAAAGTTGACAAATTGGCGGCTGAAAAAGAAAAAGAAATCATGACTATATGAGTTCTAATGAAGCGACGACGACCAATCTAAATCACCTTGCTATAATCATGGACGGAAATGGCCGTTGGGCGAAAAACCGTGGGCTGGATCGAGCCTTTGGCCATGTGCGCGGCGCACGTGTAGCAAAAAAAATGATTGAGCATGCTGCAGCGAAGAAAATTAACTTTCTTACGCTCTATGCGTTCAGTACTGAAAACTGGTTTCGACCTCTTCAGGAAGTTAATTTTTTAATGCGTCTACTTGCTAGACACTTAAAAAAAGAGCGCACTTCATTAATCAGAAACAATATTCGCTTTCAAACTATTGGTGATCTATCAAAACTCCCGGCTATCGTTCAGGCGGAGGTAAATGAAACTGTCCGAGCGACATCAATATGTGGCGGCATGATTTTGACCTTTGCCTTGAATTACGGTGGTCGCCAAGAGTTAACGGCGGCATTTAAGAGCCTGGCCACTCAAATTCAAAAAAATGAAGTCTGTTTCGAAGATATTTCTGAACAATTAATTCATGATCACCTTTTCACGCGTGATCTCCCGGATCCAGATCTGATCATTCGTACGAGTGGCGAATTTCGCTTGTCCAACTTTTTATTATGGCAATCGGCCTATAGCGAACTTTATTTTACGTCAACCTTATGGCCTGACTTTAAAGAAAAAGATTTGCAGCTTGCCTTTGAATTCTTTGCCGGGCGTAAACGTCGCTTTGGCAAAGTGACTCCTCAGGTCGAGCCCATTCTTTTTCCTACGCTAGATTCTACGCCGTCCGCTGATACTTCAAAGAACCAAGTCGACTGCCTGTGATCATTCGAAGTATATCAGCTCTTACCGCCATCCTAATATTGGTCAGCGCCTATCTTTTTTTTCATGAGAAAGGCCTCGTTGTAATTTGCTCCGCCATTGTTCTCGCTGGAATTTTTGAATATTCAAGACTCAGCTTTAAACCCCAGCAGACGCCGAAATATATTCAAGCGGCGTTTCTTATCTTAAGCACGGTGATTTATTTTGTTGTTTTAGATCAGGCGATCTTTTCGCATCTGCTAATTGCACTTTGTTCATGTGTTTTTTTGGCAATTCCACTTTTACGCGTGACCACAAAGGATGACTTAAACAGAACTCTTCAAGTTCAAATGGCAGGCCTCATGGGCTTTGTTTACGTGGCCCTTTTCCCCGCCTTAGTGGTGAAGACATTGCGCTTTGACGGTGGGCTCAATTGGTTTTTATGTCTTCTTTCTATTGTTTTTGCTGGCGACACCTTTGCTTATATTTTCGGAAGAGCACTTGGTAAAAACAAGCTGCTTGAGGCCGTTTCGCCAAAAAAGACGCTTCAAGGCTCAGCCGGTGGGTTAATTGGATCAGTCTGTGCCGGTTTGATTTTTCACTACTTTTTGCTCCCTGAAATTCCAGTTCAATATATGATCTTGCTTTCTTTGATCACGGGAATTTTTGCCCAAATTGGTGATTTGTTTGAGTCCCTTTTAAAGAGAATCGCCGATGTCAAAGATTCGGGCTCGATTATGCCAGGCCATGGCGGTATTTTGGACCGCGTTGATGGTGTTTATTTCGCTGCACCCATATTTTATATTTTCGTCTTTGCAATTACCCAAATGCGTATTCTTTCTTAACCCAGATATTTCATCCGCCTGCTTCGAGGTTGCCTCACTCAAAGGTCTCTCACGCGCCAGGCCAGTCTGCGAATCAGCGATTTCACGACGCAACTGATGAAATATCCGGGTTAAAAGTGATGGCCAGATCAAGATGGGAATACAGCGTACTCACCTTGACGCGAAATCAACTTTGGTGGCAAATCATCATCGAAGCTGGCGCCTCAAGG
>JAYVXS010000267.1:0-3660 GCA_043784965.1 Bdellovibrionales bacterium | reverse complement strand
CGCTGACCAAATCTTCGCCCGCACCTGAATGATATTCAATTAGCATGTCAGGTGTGCCCATTGGATTTCTTGTAAAAATAACTCCGGAGATATCAGGCTGAATGTACTTTTGTATGAGTAGAGAAAATTTATTCAGGCTGCCATTTAAAAACGTATTTGCCTGGTTCAGGACTTCTGAAATTGCAGACTCTATTCCTGATGGTTCAACATTGCAGATGGTTTTCAGCTGCCCCGCAAGTGAACTATTGGAACCGTCCTCATTCAGTCCGCTCGAACGGATTGCATACATTTTTGATTGCAAGCAATCGTGAATTTGCATTGAAACTAGTTTTCTTAAATCTAAGCCGTCGAGCATTTTTTGGCATACATCAGGTCTTATCGCCACAAAGTCCGGCACATCAAAACCAAGATTTTTGCAAATGCTCAAATTGATGGTTTTAACGCCCAAGACATCTTCATTTTCTAAGACTTGATCTTCAAGTAGAAGAAAAAAATTATTGTTTGGATAATTCTTTGAGTTTTTCATAACGCCCTAAGAATTGTCGACCAGTTTTCTCTAGTTCAATTCCTGCTAGAAACCCACTGAAGCACGACCAGTGGTCGTCACAAACAATAACGATCTGCCTGCGTTCAGGAATTTGTTTTTTGAGAGACTCTAACTGCGCCGATGGCGCAAAAAGAAGTGGAAAATTAAGGGAATTAGGAAGATGCCCAAGGGCAAATACATCTGCGGGTCTGGCATCCACGATCACGGCGCCGTCATTGACAAATTTTTGAAATTCAGGAGTTGTAAAACGTTTTTTGTGCTGATGCTCTCGATACCTGTTTTGAAGTTTTGATTCTCCTGTCCAATTACCGCCGACTTCGATCCATTTTTCGATTCCTTCTTCAATAAATCGCGCCACAATTCCACGCTGTCTAAGAAAGTCAGTTGCCTCGCTCCCCCTCAGTGCGGAATAACAGGCAACAATAACAAATTTATTATTGGGTAAGGCCAGCCATCCATCGTTCATCAAATCAGCCATTCGGATATGGTTGGCTCCTGGAATATGGCCCAGTTCATACTCAATATTTTCCCTAACATCAAGGACCACGAAATCGCTATTTTTTGATTGAATCAAAGTCTTCAATTCCTGATTGCTGATTACGTTAGGAACGCCTTTATTTGTTTCAAAGAAAACAGTTGCTTCCACTTTCGAAAGATTCGTTGCCTTAAATGAACCGGATATTCGTCCCTTTTTCTCACGTCCTTGTTTAACGAACGCAGGTATTCCGCTTGAACTTAATCCTTCATTTTGCTTTGCTCTTTTGGCCGCTTGCGAAATCTTCCATTTTTCGAATTCGGTATCATGTTCTCTTTTGGCGAAATAATAAGAAATGCCTAAAGCAGCGATTAAGCAAAAAGAAATACCAGTAACCAAAAGTATCTTATGATTCTTTAGTGAATGAAATCGGGCTTTAAAAAACTGAAATGCGATTCCTATCCCACCTGACAAAAAAAGAATTCCAAAAGACAGGACCTGAATGATTTGAGAGAAAAAATTAAATATAAATTCCGGGGGAGGGATAGCATGGGCCGGTTCAGGCATGAACATCAAACATAGGAGAACCAAAACTGCGATTCTAGCAGTCTGGACGCAGTCTAAAAAATGTTTTTTTGTACCCGAAGGTTTCATTCACTTACAAGCGTAGCCGATTACGGATCGAAGACCAAATTATTATGTCGAATTGGGTCTTTGGTTTGAATGGCAGGATTATTTTGAACTGGACACAGCAAACCAGTCTGGGCAAACTAATTCTAGACAAATCGGAAAAGGACTTAAACGAATGGCAAAAAATCGACTCGAAATAATTATAATTTCCGTTATTGTTATCGCTCTCGGCGTGATGTATGCAGCAAGTAAGCACCTCTTCAGTTCCGGCGATGGGCAAGTCGTCCAACAGCAACCAGTCCCTACGACAATTCCGCCACAAGCGACGCCGCCTTCTCCTACTCCTGAAAATACCCTTCCTGCGGGTGCTACCCCAACTCCGGCGGCAAGCACTCCAGAATTTATTGCTCAGCCTTGCTTAGTGTTATTCGACCATGTTCCATTGATCGACGAGGCTAAAGTCGGGGCGAAGAAGGTTTCCGAGGTCTCATCGGGACAAATTGTTCATTTAGAACACGCCGTACAGCCCGGCGATAAGACAGAATTCTATGCTTTAGCGAACTTAACAACCCTTGAGGCAGGTGCAAGCGATTCTAAACCCTCAGAGACACCCAAGACACAAAACCCGCGTTGGATCGAAGCTAGTCAATGCCTGCTTTTTGACCAACAGTCGATCTTTGATAATTATATCAACTCGACCAGCGATATTTCGAACGTATGGAACCAAGAAGATAAGGTCCAGACTCCGGAAGACCAGAAAAAAATTGCAGAGGTCAATGGACTACCTTTTTTGGAAAGGGCTCTCTTAAATACGGGTTCTGAGGTGACCGCCTGGGCATCAAATCGGTACTTCACTACAATGCCGTTTGAAGAAACTTGGAAAAGTTTTTTCAAACTTTTAAAAATTGGTAAATTGAGCAGAGAAGTCTTATTTGATCCCGTTAGAGCTGCTATTGAAAATAATAATCCGCCGCCGCCGGTGCAAAAGTTTAAGGCTGAATTCAATGCGTCTTCCGTCGAAGTTCAGAACAACTTACTTCAAAACTTTTGTGAAATTTTAATTCTGAATCAAAACTCATATTTAATTTCTGTTTTCGACAGTCTTATGGCTGAAAAAACGAATTCAAATAACTGGAGCTTAGCCCTCGATTGTCTGGGAAAATTTGATACTGGAACAGAAGAGGTTTCTTCGGTAGTCAAACACCTCAAGAGCAAGCCATTCCGTGCGAAAATTCATACTAAGGAAAAATCCGATAAGTTGAATGCATTTTTTAAAGCTCATGAGGCAAAAAAATAAATATTTACCTTGTTATAAAAACTTTTGAAAAATCTCGATCAAAAGCGGCTTTTTCATTTAGTACCGGCAGCGTTTGTATCTTCGAAAAGTAAACGTTGGCGATCTTTTTTTGTCCTTGTTGAGAGTAAATCCGACCCAAATAGTATTTGGGAGTGACCATTTTTGGGAATGCAGACTCGAGTTCCAAATAATTTTCTTTTGCATCTTCAAACTTGTTAAGACCTAAAAAGACTAGCCCTCTCAATTTAAGAACATCAACCGTCTTAACGGTTGAATACATCTTTTTAACAGAGTATTCCGCACCCTTTAAATCAAATGTTACATACTGCAAACGAGCCAAAGCCAGCTGTAAATCATAATTTTCCGCCTCCCAGAGCAGACCAGTTTGAGCCCAATGTTTTGCAGCCTTTGTGTCACCGCTTTTAATTTGCCGAGTTGCGTTCCAACTGCAATATGAAGTTGCTGATATTTTTACAGCCAGAGCAACAAAACAAAAACTACAAACGAACTTTAAAAGATGAAATCTACTAAATTGAAAATCTTTTTTGATCTCATCCCTTGGTAGTAATAGGACCATGAATATGAGCACGGTTAATAAATTTGGAAGAATATGTAGAGGAAATGAAAAAAAACATATCGCTACGGTAAATATCCAAACGTAACTTTCTGATTTTCTTTTATTCTGAGATATATTTTTTACTGAAATAAAAA
>JAYVXS010000266.1:0-11716 GCA_043784965.1 Bdellovibrionales bacterium | reverse complement strand
TTAGCGCCTCTGGCTAGCCGTTCCTCCTTCCGCCTTGATCTGATTCAAAATCCACTGCGCAAAAGTTGTAATACTTATTTTTGCGCGGGCCCTAAGCTTGAGCGGGAAAGCGAATGCGAGCACAGAAACCACCTTCAGGTCGATCTTCAAATCTTAATTCCCATTGGTATTTACGGCAAATGGTCGCGACCCAAGCGAGCCCTAGGCCGAAGCCATGAGGAGTTTTGTGGGCATAGTTAAATGGCTGGCCAAGATTTTCTAAGACATGTTTTGGAATACCGCTGCCTTCATCAAGAATTGAAAGTGTTTGGTTCTCAAGGACGACTTGCACGTTTCCGGGCGAATATTTGAGTGCATTGATCACAAGATTTGAAATGGCTTGCTCGAGAAATCCGGGCTGAGCAAAGAGAGTTAAATTTGAATCTGCTTTTATAGTGATTCGATTAGGGTAGCTTCTTAAAATACGGGTGGCAGTTTCTTCAACAACATTCTTAAGTTTAAGAGCATGCAGTTCTGCATGACTAACCGGAAAGTTTTCGGCTGATGTCCACTCTAAAAAACTACTAATTAGTTTATTCAGATGGGCAACTTCACTTTGTGAATCTTTTATAGCTTTTTCTTTTTCGGATTCGCTATTTGCAAGATGAAAGCCTTCAAGGCAGTTACTTAATATAGTGAGCGGAGTTTTTAGCTCATGGGCCATTTGTGCTGTCCAAACCTGCGTTGTTTTGAGGCTTTGCAGAATGCGAGAGTGTAAGCTTTGGGCGGCTTGAACTAAATCGCCGAACTCATCCTTTGATTTTTGAATATCATGGGGTAGAGTAATGGTTGCGGTGCTGCCAACGACGAGTTTCTTTTCGTCAAATTGGTTCGCTAGATATTTTAGAAAATGACTGAGCTCTACCAGTGGGCGTAGTAAAGTCTTAGACAAACTCCAGGTGACTCCAATGACCAGTAAAATAATAAGCACACTGTAAAATACAATATGTCGACCAAGACTTCGCCATCTAATAAGATCGGCATCGAGAATAATACCGGTTTGCAGAATACGATGCGGTCCCGCGGTGATATTTTTTTCTAATGGCAAAGTGAGAATACGAATAAAGTGCCCATTCTTTACAATGGTCTGCCACTGCTGATCGGTCGAGATATCGTTTGGCACCATCTGTGCATTTTTAGACCGATAAACCATTTTACCCTTGCGATTAAAAATAATTACAAATTGGTTTAGTTTTTCTCCGTTAACAACACTTTCGACTACCTCTTGAGCATCTTCAAATTCTTTCAATTCGACACTGTTCAAATCTGAGGAGATAAGTAGTGATGCCGTCGTTTCAATTTGTTGATCGATATAGTGAAATTGCTCAGCTCGAAAAAGAAAATATTGAATGAGCCCCACGGCAGTAAGCGAAAGCGTAAGAACGATCCCAATACTTAATATAAATCTACGCTTCAATCCAATATCCAATATTTCGACGGCTCAATATTTCGGTGGTTGAGCCGGCGCCTGAGAGTTTTTTGCGCAAATTCTTAATGGTGACTTCAACCACATTGGATTCAATATCAAATTGCGTGTCCCATACTTTGTCCAGCAATTGAAATTTATTATAAACCCGACCCGGATGTTCAATTAAGGTTAACAGCAAGAGATATTCTTTATTTGATAGATCCACCGGCTTTTGATTAACCGTGACCTTGTGATCGAGCGCATGGACCGTGAGATCCCTAACATTGAAAATAAAATTTCCGCGGCGCCCCTCCTTTGACTCTTGCCTTCTCGATAGCGATCGAATACGCGCCGACAATTCAACAAGAGAAAAAGGTTTGCCAAGGTAATCGTCGGCGCCGAGGTCAAGTGCGGCCGCCTTTTGTGCGGGGTCATTTATTGTAGATAGAATCAAAATACGAACATTTGGCGCTTCTTTTTTTGCAATAGGTATTAGGCTAATCGCATCTTGTCGTCCTAGAAGGCGATCCAGGACTAAAACTTCAATTTCTTTGCTCAGAGCTTTAATTGTCTCTAGAGCCGATTCGTAGGTTTCACAAGGATGAATGACGTAGCCCTCTTTGCGAAGAGCTTCAGTTAAAAAACTGAGAACTCGGACTTCATCTTCAACGATAACAATTGCCATATTTAATGTTGAGGCAGACGCATTATGATGTCAATGCGCAAAGACAATCTGCTAAAATATGAATGTGTAAATAGCTTGAATTCTACTTAGGGCCCGCGCAAAAATAATTGTTACAATTTTGCTAGGTCTTTTAAATCAGCTCTAAGACGTTTTTCAAACGTGGCAATAAAAGGCGCAGATTTTCTTCTTCGCGATATGAAGGTATGACGACACTTAATTCATTCATTCGATTTTATCCAAGCGATCATCTCACGAAGTCCTGTTTTTCGATCGGTTTTAGGCGCCCATCCAAAGTAATTTTTTGCTTTTTGTATGTCGGCGACAAAACCCTTTTGGTCAGAATGTCTCCAGGGGAGCTTGCGATATTTCAATTTTACATTCAATTCAGATTCTAAAATATCAAAGAGTTCAAGCAATGAAAGTGAATTTGCCATTCCTCCGCCAATATTGAAAGCTTGGCCCTGAGTTTGATCAATTTTTTCAAGGGCTGCAAAGTAGCATTGAACCAAGTCCGATGCGAATAGAATGTCGCGAACTTGTTTGCCGTCTCCAGAAATTGTGAAAGGCTCTTTTAATAGAGATTTTTTCTCAAGTAATGCTTGCCCAATAAACCATCCGATCCAAGCTTGATCGTAGGTGGCAAATTGTCTGCCGCCAAATATTGTCGAGTGACGAAAGACCACAGTTCGTATCCCGAAAGCGCGAAAATAATCTAACATATATTGATCAGTCGCACCCTTAGAGCAGCCATAAGGAGATTGAAAGTTGAGCGACACATTTTCAGAAAAGCCATTTTTAAAATCAGCCGCAGTATAGCGCGTTGGCTCTTCTATGAATCGGATGTCCGAAAAGTCGCCATAAACCTTATTAGTAGATGAATAAAAAACAATGGCTCGAGGGGCAAAGCTTCGAACGGCCTCGAGTATGTTATTGCCGCCCACCACATTTGTTTCGAAGTCACTCTTCGGGTCCTCAAGAGAAGTGGTCATTGCTACTTGTCCGGTCAAGTGAAAGACCACATCAGGGCAAACATCCTTAACTATTTTTTCGATGTCCTAACTTTTACGCGTATCTACTTGATAGAATTTGAAATCACCCTTGGTTTGAATCCACTTGCGATTCTGCTCCGAGCCAGTGCGGCTCAAATTGTCGAGCACGATCAGCTCTTCTCTGCGCGCGAGAACTTCACTCGCTAGATTGCTGATTGCTGCCAAGAAAACCGCAGCCACCTGTTATCAGAAATTTCATTGGGCACCTCGATTATTCGGCTTAATAGCTTTGCAATTATTTCTACTCGGGCCTTAAAGATTTAGCTCACATAAGATATTCTTGCCAAGAGAATTCCAATTATTAATAAGGGCTCTGGATAGAGCGCATTGCAACGGATACGCTTCGCCGATGCCCAGTCCGCTCAAAACTATACTCAATTCAAGTGTGCGCTGTTGACTATCCGGCGTCCTCTTTAATAAATACAATTTGACACAAGCTTAGGCTTCGCCTACTAAAATACATGGCGAAATTGGCGAAATTGGCGCAAATGTCTTTCGTAAAGCATTAATTAAAGTCTATGAAAATAGATTCACTCTTCATCAATGTCGTTCTTAGTTTAGTACTTTTATTTTTAGTGAAAAAATATTGGCTGAAGGGGTCATTAAGTATCTTTGTTATAAAGCCAAAGGTCGCCTCGACACTAAGTTTGCTTGCGGCGAGCTGGTTAATTATCACTGCAGTCTTGTACGTTCTTTCTTTTAGTTATTTTAGTTATATCGAAGTCAATTTGGCACTCATTGCTGAAGCTTGGCGAAATGCTCAACCGATTTATACCCCGCTCGATTATCCGGCGAGGTATTCTCTATTGTATGGACCCTGGAATACAGTGGCAAACTCACTTTTCTTGGTGCCTGGCCCGTTTGCTATACAATCTTCAAAGCTTATGGGGCTGGCTAATTTTGTAATGGCTCTTGCAGCATTGTTTCATGCAGTCAAACGCTCTACTGGCGAGGTCAAATACGCACTCAGCGCTATCGGTTTCGTTTGTCTTTGCTGGTTAGGATTTGATAATTATTCTTTTGTAATGAGGCCAGATTCTTTCATTATAGCCTATGTAATTTGTGCGATTCTTTCGCTTGAACTCTGGGGAAATTCACGCCCCCGCTTATTCTTTTTTACGGCAGGGCTACTGATGGGTCTAAGTGAGGGCTGCAAGGCTCACGGTTTCGTATATTTTATTCCTCTTGCAGTATTTTCATGGGAGTCCCGGAGGGCAACCTGGTCTTGGCAGGGCCTTTCGCTTAGTGCAATCACCGCAGCAGTGGTCACGGTTTTGCCTTTTCTTTTGCCTAATGTATCGGTTTCTAATTATATACTTTGGCTTCAGGTGTCTTCAAAACATGGTTTGAGCATCGAGCTTGCAACTAGCAACACGACCTATTTTTCGGCTTTTCTAATTTTTGTAGTACTGATGAATTTTCATCAAAAACAAAAATGGACCTTTTGGGCAGTCATTGTTAGTTCGTTTATAGCTGGTGCATTTGGCAGTCTTGTCGGCGCCGGTACGCACCACTTTATGCCATTTTTTGGATTGCTCGCATATTTTATTTTCACTAGTTGTCGCTCATTACCAGCAAGATCGCAGTTTTACCTAATCTGTCTAATTCTTGGATTGTCCTACGATGCCTTTCTAAGTCAAAAAGCTCTATGGAAGTATTTTGCAGACTGGCCATTACAAATCGCCCAACGAAATGATCTCAAGACTCTGCGAGCGAGTTGTGGCCCAGGTCCGGTGGAGCTAGGATATGGTGACAACTCTCAGATGGAGCTCAGCTACTACAAACCTGAGTTGGTTTCTACTGGGGACAGTATGATCCTCGATCATAGCGCAGTTATGTACATGAATGGGTCCGGTATAATGATTCCACAAAGTACTATAGATTTATTTAGAACCTGCGCCATTCCTTATATCATTTTACCGAAAGGGGAACATCCTTGGGGAATGCAAAAATTTCGCGGCGAAGTTTTTTCCGCCAATTGGACTGAAGAGTTTAGTAGACTCTTTAAATTTGAAAGAAGTTCGCAATTTTACTCACTCTATCGCTGCGAAAAATACGAATAGACCTCTTGTGTAACTAGTCGCGGTTAAAGCCTTGTAATCCGCTCTAGCTCAGCGTCTTTAGGCAAAAATGAGACTCAAAATACAATCTATGTATTCCTCGTCTCATTTTTGCCTTCAATCCTTGATCTAGAGCAGATTCCATCATTTTACCTAGCGACTAGTTACACAAGTGGTCTAATAAAAAACCCACGATCCTTGGGGGAGTCGTGGGTTCAAGTATTCGATAGAAAGATTTCGCGTGAAGCGAAAAATTACATATCTTTTTTAGCAGCTTTTTTAGCTTTTTTAGCTTTTTTAGCTACTTTTTTGCTTTCAGCTTTTGGAGCTGGTGCAGTTTCTGCAGTTGCTGGAGCAACAGCTGGTGCTGCTGGAGCAGTTGTAGCTGGAGCAGTTGTATCAGCTGCAGTAGCTGTCATTGCTAAACCAAGAACGATAGACGCGATAATTGCCTTCATATAAACTCCTTTAAGAGTGGGTTGTTTGTCTGAAAATCAATCTAGCACGGGCATCTAAACCCTGGATGAACCAGAAATGAAAAAATTTTTATCCGTGAGGCTATTGGGTTCACCCATTACTCTTAAGAAAAATTTGAGTTAGGGGCGGTCAAATGGGGCCTTTTGGACTTATTAAGCTGCGACTTCAAGTAAAGTGAAGTGATAATTAGCAGCGAAAGGCTGATCCAAGTTGAAATACTTAGGGAAAATGGCATTGGCCCCCGTGGATCTACGCGCAAAAGCTCCATGAAGATACGGCCAAGTGAATGCAGAAAAATCCAGATACAGAATAAATACCCTGAAACCTGCCTCAGGCGCTGGTTTAAAATATTGGGGGAGCTTTCAAGTTTTACTAAAATCAAAAGACCCAACAATTCAATAAGGACGGCATAAAGCTGGGTGGGATGGCGAAAAGCATAGCTTGGGATGAGCTCACAGGCGCCGCCGAAGCAACAGCCCGTTAGAAAACAAGCTATCCGCCCTAGGGCGTAGCCAAGGGCCGCAACTGGGGCAACCAAATTGAGCCATTCGCCAACCGGGAGCTTTTTTACGCGCAAGAAAATGACGCCAGTTGAAAATGCCGTTAAGGCGCCTCCGTAAAAAACAAATCCGCCATTCCAAAATTTTATAGAATCGATAGGATTATATTTATAATAATCAAAATCTTCGAAGAAGATGTGAAATATGCGAGCGCCGATAAAGCCTGAGAACATCACCAAAATGGCAAGGTCAATGGTCCACCTGATTTCAAAGTCACGATTTCGCGCCCGTCTCACGAGCCAAATGAGACAAATGCAAAGAACTAGCGAAATGATTGGATAGTAAGTTGAAATATTTAGGTCAAAAGCTCGAATGAAGGGCCAGTTCCCATCAATCGCGTGCGGTTGTTTCAACGCTTAAGTCCTTTTTACTGGTTGTGTTGTCTGCCGGCTTTTGCTGTTTTATCAGTTCTAAAAAGAGTAGTGTACAGACGCCTATAACAATACTCATATCCGCAATATTAAATGCCGGCCAGGAGTAAGCTTGAGAAATACCTAAAGAATTTTTAATGCGAATCGTGAAGTCTAAGAAGTCGACGACATAGCTGTAATGTAGTCGATCAATGTAATTACCAATAGCCCCAGCAAAAACCAACGAAAGCGATACGGCCATCCACTTATCGTCATCACGAATACCGCGCATAATTGCCAAAATAATTAAAAGTGCGATTGGTGGCATCGAAAGAAAAAAAATATCTCGAAAAGCGGGATGACTATTGGCCAAGAAACCAAATGCAGCACCAGGATTGCGTACATAGGTTAAGTTGAAAAAATTGGCTATTACCTGATACGATTCGCCCAATCTAAAATGGGTATGAATATAAATTTTCGCAACCTGATCCGAAGTCACGACCACGCCACTGATAGCGGCCAGCAAAAGGTATTTTATTTTCATTCCAATGCCCTCACACATTTTGGACAAATAGTCGGAAAGCTTTTGCTAACTCCGATTTTTTCGTCAAAATACCAGCAGCGTTCACATTTTGCGCCTTTCGCCTTACTCACTGAAATTTTTGCTGTTCCTTGAGTTAATATCACTTGGCTAACAATATAATACTCAGACAAATTTTTCTCATATTTTTTCAGAATTTGATAAGTTTCGCCTTCGGCAGCGAGTTCAAGTCTAGCATCCAAGCCAGAACCAATCACTTTTTCTCGGCGCAGTTCTTCAAGTGCCTTTGATATTTCAGAACGAAGTTCGAACAGTTTTTCAAACTCCAATTTCAAGTTAGCATTATCCCATTTCGTCTGTGGCTTTGGAAATTCGAGCAAAAACACACTTTCAGCTTTATTGCCTGGCAAGTATCCAAGTGTTTCTTCGGACAGAAAAGAGGTTATCGGTGCCATTATGCGAATCAAATTACTTAAGAGCTCAAAGATGACCGTTTGCGAAGACCTGCGTTCAAGGGAGTCTTTTCTCCAGGTATAGAGACGATCTTTGAGCATATCGAGGTAGGCTGCCGACAAATCGACGGTAAAGAAACTATTGAGCGCTTGAAAGACTTTAAAAAACTCATATTTTTCATAGGCATCAGTAGTTTTAGCAATCAAGTCGTTGAGTTTACTCAAGGCCAACTGATCGAGTGCGGTCATCTTGTCATAAGCAATGGGGTCTTTTACCGAATCAAAATCACCTAAATTACCGAGCATGAAGCGAATGGTATTGCGAAATTTGCGGTAGCTTTCAGTGACTCGCTGAAAGCTTTCGGGGCCACAACTGAGGTCATTGCCAAAATCTTCATAGGCCGACCAAAGGCGTAAGATTTCAGCGCCATCTTTCTTCCAAATGTCCGCCGGATCAATGACGTTGCCAATACTCTTACTCATCTTGCGACCCTTGGCATCGTTCACAAAGCCATGGGTGACCAATGCTTTAAACGGCGATTTGCCGGTAGATGCAATCGACGACAATAAGCTGGTTTGAAACCAACCACGATGTTGATCGCTGCCCTCAAGATAAATATCTGCCGGACTTGCTAGATCAGCTCGTTTATTTTGAACGGCGGCATGACAAGCACCCGAATCAAACCAGACGTCTAAAATATCTTGGCCACGTTTGAATTCGGTATGTCCACATTTTTTACATTTGCGATCGCCAATAAAATCCTTAATCGGGAGGTTATGATAGGCCTCAATGCCACCATTTTTCTCCATGAGGTCTGCCACCTTTTCCATGACGGCCACTTCGAGAATTTCTGCATCACATTTTTCGCAATAAAAAACTGGGATCGGCACGCCCCAAATTCTTTGGCGCGACAATGTCCAGTCGGGACGATTCTCAATCATCGAGCGAATCCGGCTCTCGCCCCACTTTGGAACGAACTGAATTTCTTTTAGTGCAGCCAAAGCCTTTTGGCGAATAGGATTGGACTCCAAATCCATTCCCAAAAACCATTGGGGTGTCGCTCTAAAAATCAAAGGAGTCAACGAGCGCCAGTTATGTGGATAACTATGTTCAAAAATCTTATCAAATATGAGATGGCCGCTTGCTCTCAGTCTTTCAACGATTACCGGATTGGTATCAAAAATTTTCTGGCCTTGATATTCGGGGACCTCTTCGGTGTATCTGCCAGCAGCATCCACCGGGCTTAAAACTTTTAGGCCATATTTAAGACCGACTTTATAATCATCTTGGCCGTGGCCGGGAGCTGTATGAACTGCACCTGTGCCCGCATCTAGGCTCACGTGATCGCCCAAAACAAAGAGGGATTCGCGATCAATAAAGGGATGACGTGCAGTCATTCGGTCTAGTGCAGATCCTCTGGTTTTAATTCCTGTTGCCCTTAGTAAAACGCCAGTTTCTTTTTCAAAAGCTTCTTTAAGTTCGCAGGCAATCAGTAAGTAATTTTCGTCGGTTTCAAAAAACTCATATTCAAAGTCAGGATGAAAAGCTATGCCGAGATTGGCCGGTAAAGTCCAAGGAGTGGTTGTCCAAATGACAACCGCCGTGGGCTTCTTTAAAAGCTTTGATGAAAATTTATCAAGGCCCTTATCCATAAAAAACTTTACATAGATTGAGTGGCTCTTGTGGGGCGCATACTCAACCTCAGCTTCTGCCAAAGCGGTTTGTAAGCTTGGGCACCAATAGACTGGTTTTTCGCCGCGGTATAAAACGCCCGTCTTTAAGCAGCGAGCGAGCTCACGAATTTCTTCAGCCTCATATTCAGGGCTGAGAGTTAAATAAGGATTCTCCCATTCCGCAAGAATTCCTAAACGCATAAATTGACTTTTTTGAATTTCGATCCACTTTTTTGCTTCTTGTCTACAAAGCTCACGAATTTCAGCTTCTGATTTGTCTTTTCGTTTTGCGCCGAGCTCTTTAGTAACTTTGAGCTCAATCGGCAAGCCATGACAATCCCAGCCGGGGATAAATGCCGCCTTAAAGCCTGACATATTCTTATACTTTATGACAAAATCCTTAAGACATTTGTTGAGGACATGACCAATATGAATATTGCCGTTGGCATAAGGTGGCCCATCTGGCATCACGAACTTAGGGCGTGCCGCATTTTTTTGCAATATTTTATGATAGAGCCTCTTCTCATTCCAGTTCGAAATGGCTTGCGGCTCTTTTTCAGAAAGATTTGCCTTCATCGGAAAATCTGTAATTGGCAAATTGAGTGTATTTTTTAGTTCGCTGGCGTGTGATGTACTTTTATTGTCGTTGTTTTGACTCACGTTATATCTCCAAACAAAATCTAGAAGCCGTGGCCAGCATCCTTATTCATAGTATAGTTAGCTGGGGCAATTTGGTTAATCTATCAGGCTTTTTAAATTTTTGTAAGCAATTGCAACCAACATATTGAGGGTCTCAAGATCGGAACTTAGATTCAGCTTCTCTTTGACCTCCCGAATCATATATTGGCTATTTGAGTTCAATTGCGAAGTCTTCTCGGGAGAAACTTGAGCTGCATGGGCATTGTTTTTCGGCTGGTGAATTTCACTTCTGACTTCACTTCTGACTTCATTTCTGACTTCGCTTCTGGGCTGAACTGTAGGACTTGGCTGAGCTATATACTGTTCTTGCTGTGGAACTAGCGGCAAACTTTGCGCGGCCGGATCTTCGAACTGTTTGAGACCTTCAGCTAAGGACTTGAGGTCTGTCATAAAATTTTGTGCGGTCACCGGTGCATCTGCATATGGGTTTGAGTTTTGGCTTTCGAGCTTTTTTTGATTGAAGAGTTGAGATCTTTGCGTCTTCAAATAAATTGAAATGAGCGTCTCAGGATTTTTAGCAAGTTCGCGAACCGAATCAGGCTGAGCTTGGAGCCACACAAATGCCTGAGAAAGCATCTCGCGCGTAAAGGCCTGAGGTGGATAAAGATTGCCATTTGACATAAGCGAAGGAAGTTACAAATCTTCGAGATTCGAAGCAATGAAAAAAAGGCCTTTCATAAAAGAAAAATAAGCGAAGTAGGCTGAAAGCATCTCAAGTCACTACAAAATAATTATTTAAAAGTTGACATCGAAAAACCTGACCAGAAGAGCTCTAATTGATTTTGAAAATGAGCGGGAGGGTCTCATCACCAGCCCCAGAAATGGGCCCGAAATGCTGCTTCCAGCGGATCTTTAGTACTTGCATTACTTTCACACAGAGATTAAAAGTTCGTCAACAAAAAGGAGCTTCTATGAAAAATTTAGCGAAAAATTTAGCGAAAAACATTATGCTTGCCTTGATCATCGCAATTCCGTTATTTGCAAGTGCAGCTGATCCCTGTGCTGAAATTAAGAAGAATTTTATCGGAGAATTTAACTCTGTTCTCACTTCTAGAAATAGACCCACTGAAAGAGAGCTCATTGAAATTACAAAGTGGCCACAAGGGATGATTTTTACGATTTTCGTAAATGGTCGTCCACAAGAGCAATATCCAATCGGTTTTGGCGAGGGCAATACCAACGGCAAACCAACTTGTCTTCTTTCAATTGGCCAAGCGGTTTTGACTTCGACTTTTGTTGATGTTGTTAAGGGTCATTTTATGTTTTCAGGAATGTCTAATGATGGTCCATTTAAAATGGAAGCCACAAGACGCTAAAAATTGACGCTTCTTTCTTTTTCTAATTTATAAAATATCTGTAAGCCGAGTTCAGGGGCTGTGAGTCTGGCAAACTGATTTCGGAGACGGTGTCAGAAATCATGGCGCCCACTGATCAACCCATAACTGAGACAGAAACAGAAAAACCGCAATCAGTCGCCGCCGCCCCCAAACAGCCGCTTGAATTTTTCAGTTCCTCTGTCGATCCAGCCTGGTTTTCTATTTGAATTCAAAAGCTCAATGAGATCACCCATAATTTGCTGGGTTTCAATTGCCTCAAGGTCAGGTTCAGAAGTTGGGCGTGCGCTCGTCTCAGCTTTTGCCGAAGTCGTTTGCTGGCGATTTTTTGATCTGAGATTGAGTTCAGTAATAATGGCTTTTCGATTTGCCATCATTGAGTAGTTAG
>JAYVXS010000265.1:0-3673 GCA_043784965.1 Bdellovibrionales bacterium | reverse complement strand
TTTAGATCCAAAACTAAGGCTTTAACTGAAGCCGAAGTTGCTCCGATCGCACTAGCAATTTGGTCTGCCGACTCTCTTGAAATGCCACCACTCCTGGCTTCAGCCAACATATTAGAGGTTAAACCCATGCCTGCTGCTGCAGTTTGCAGATCGCCGCTTTTTGCTTGGGTTAGAGCGGCCACTAGCTTTTCCATCGCAGCTTGCTCGATGCCATACTTTTGACTACCGAGAGCAACTAATTCAGATGAAGTGAGATCTTTGCCATTCAAAGAAGCGCAACCAAACGGACCGCAAACACGGGGGCGCATCGGGATGCCACCTGGAACGAAAAATATAGGTTGAGGTGCAATGAAAATTGGAACTGGCTGCACATAAATCGGAGCTATATAAACTGGAGCTGGTGCCACATAAACCACTCTGGGTTGCGCTAGGGTATTGAGAGCCGCAGATCCAAACATTGCGCCGACCATAACTTCTTCAGGACGACAGCTCAAATTGAGTGAAAGCAGGCCAGTTAAAAGGCTGATGCTTAACAATGATTTTAATGCCTTCATAAAAACTCCTCTTTGAGAGATTCACAAAACTTTAAATAGGTAACATATGCTATTTTGCAAATTGGGCGCCAGGAGTAGAGGCAATCCATTGGAACTGATCGACATTACTAGAAAAGCTGTGCCGATTTGTGGCACTAAAGTGCAAGTTAAGACGTATTTTGCGCCCTATCCTTTTTTGGTTGGTCTAAACTACTTTGGGACATCAGCGGCAGATTTTATTCAAATAGTTGGGTTTATTGGCATAGTAGTCTTGGCTTTGTTTTTGTTGGTCTAGTTAGGTAGTGCAATCTAGAGGCAGTTTCGGGGCAGCAGCTACCGATTTCAGTTTTTCGGTTTCGGTCCCGGTTATGGGTGGGTCAGTTTGTATAAATCTCAATTTTTGTGTGGGTTAGGCGCTTTCCATTCCCACCAGGCCCAAACTGGATTCGGCAAATTTTTGGCAACTAAAAAAAGTACAGAGCCCGACATTTATGGTGCGAAAGCTGAATTAAGGCACTATAGTTTGCCACCCAATGCCTGATCAAAAACAAAAACTATTAGAGATACTTCACGACAAATTTAAGATGGTCGATTTTCGTCTTGGGCAAATTGAAATCATAAATTCCGTACTTGCGAAAAAAGATGTGATGGCCGTGCTCCCAACAGGCGGTGGTAAGTCTTTGTGTTTTCAGTTTCCGGCGGTATATTTTAACCAGTTAGTGGTTGTAGTTTCTCCCTTGATTGCTTTGATGCGCGATCAGGTTTTGTCATTAAATAGAATGGGTATCCCAGCCGGGGCAGTTCACTCCGGACAAGAAGAAGAAGAAAAGCACGATGTTTTTAGGCGAATTCGTTTAGGTGGAGCTTTTGTTTTATATTTGTCTCCAGAGCGAGCTCAAAAAGAGGGTTTTAGAAACTGGATTAAAGATCGAAAGATTGCACTTTTCGCGATTGATGAGGCTCACTGTGTCTCCCAATGGGGCCATGATTTTCGTGAAGATTATTCAAAGCTGAGTTTATTAAAAAAACTGCGTCCTGATGTTCCAACTCTAGCGCTTACGGCATCGGCGACGCCAACGGTTTTGGATGATGCTGCTAAACAACTTCAATTGATTGATCCAGAACGAAAAGTTTATGGATTCTATCGCCCCAATCTCTACTATCAGGTCGAGTATTGTGATGACGAAGAAACAAAAAATAAAATTTTACGTCAGGCCATTCAACAGACTCCTGCGGGTCGTATTATTATTTATTGTGGAACTCGCAATACAACAGAAAGAGTGGCAAGCCTCCTACAGCGCGAATCGAAGTCGGTAGCCTATTATCATGCTGGATTGAGTCCAGAACAGCGTACAAAAACTCAAGTGGCCTATGCCGGGGGTGAGCTTCGTATTCTGATTGCGACCAATGCTTTTGGTATGGGAGTTGATCAGTCTGATGTCAGGCTGGTCGTACATTATCAAATGCCATCGACGATTGATTCACTTTACCAAGAGATGGGTCGTGCGGGTCGGGATGGTATCGATTCGACCTGTTTGATGTTGTATTCGCCTAAGGATAAAGGCCTGCAGTCGTTCTTTATTCAAAACTCGGATGCGCCTAAGAAAATTAAGGATGCACGCTGGAAGAACTTAGATGCTTTGATTAATTACTCTGAAGGTGGTGAGTGTCGTCATGCTGAGATTCTCACCTACTACAAAGATGTGAATCGAATTTCAGCTTGTGGCCACTGTGATACATGTCTGCCTGAATCAGACCGTAGGATTAGTAAAGTGCTGGCTGAAATGTTGTCGTCAAAAGTTCCACGTTCTAATACCGAAGCTGGATTTTCAGTAGGTACAGACTCGTCAGGACCTGCCTCTGGAGCTTTGCTACGTCGCAAACCTCGAAGTGGAAAATCAAATTCGGGGCCGATGCTTGATCGAAGCCAAGAAGAAAAATTTCAAATGCTAAAATCTTGGAGAAAACAGAAAGCCCAGACGCTTGATACGCCAGCCTTTATTATTTTTAGTGATCGGACGTTGAAAGACATCGTGCTTAAATCACCAGAGAGCCTCGATCAATTACGTTCTGTATATGGAATTGGTGACGACAAAATTGAAAAATTTGGTGCGGAACTTTTGACTTTGTTGCGATGAAGGGATGAAGGTACCTGCTTCATTTTGCTGAAGCGCCGCTTCAGCAAAATGAAGCAGGTACCTTCAAACAATTTTTTTAGCCGGTACTCCGCCCCAAGACTCGCCAGCGGGGATAATGGTTTTTGGCAAAACCACAGAGTGGGGCATGATCTTGACGCCAGCGCCGATTTCAACACCGCCCATAATGGTAGCTTTAATGCCGATTGTGCAAGAGTCGCCAATTTTTACCGGCGCAATTACAAGTAAGCCGCCCTGTCCATAGTGCGCGACAATGGTGACGCTTCCACCAATAGTGACTTTTTCGCCGAGCTCGATGAGTGAGGGATCTGAAATCCAAGTTGAGTTGATGATGGTGCCACGGCCGATTTTCATTCCCATCAATTTGTAGAATAGTAAGCTAAGTGGAGAAGGGGTTATGAACTCGAGAAAGGTAAAGCGCACCAGGTAGGTTAAACCATTGTGTAAAAACCATCTGAAGGACTCCGCTGAGTAGTAGGGGCCACGCCATGCTTTAATTCGGCCGCCTAAACATAAATTAATTAATGGGGCCAAAAGTATCAGTGTGAATCCATAAAAAAAGTATCCGACAGAAATCGAAATGGCGTATGACAAATTTTGTATCCACCACGAAAAAGGTATAACTTGTAGCGATATGAAACGAAATAGCGAAATACCGGGCCAAAGGCAGATGCCAAGTAAGAGGCAGGCCGCTAAGTAAACTGGTATCATCGAGCCCAGATGTGCAACTATTTTGAAACGTCTCAAGAGGCCTTCAAAAACACCAAGGACCCCCTTGTGCTGACTAGTGGTTGTGTCGAGATCCATTTTTTCACGCATGTTTAGCTATCGGTACAATTCTGCAATACGTTAAGACCTTTATACAGCTGCAGTGCCGAGCCTCTCTCTAGCCCGGATATTTCATCAGTTTCGTCGTGAAATCACTGATTCGTAGACTGGCCTGGCGCTTGAGAGACCTTTGAGTGAGGCAACCTCAAAGCAGGT
>JAYVXS010000264.1:0-3708 GCA_043784965.1 Bdellovibrionales bacterium | reverse complement strand
CGAAGAATAGTTATCCACAAAAGCCAAAGTGAAAATCCAAAACATTGTGGATAACTGGCAAATTTAACAAATCACATCAGCGAACTCGCTCTAATTATTCGTACAGTTCAGCATCGCTGTTCCAGAAATCTTACTTGGAATTGTTAGAAGCGCATTGTAGTAGCCGGCCGGCAATTGTTGATTTTGTATTTTGGGAATCAGGATTTGGATTTGATCGTCGGAATAAGTCATCCCGCGCTGATCAGATGCATCCTTTATTACGGTACGCTTAAATACCGGCAAAATGTTTTGGTCAAAAGCTACTTTTGCCACAAGTCCTGCGCCGAGCTGAGGATAAACGCTGAGGTCAATATTGGATGTGTCAATATTGGATGCTTTATTAGTTAAAATTTGCACCTTTCCCGTGCAGTGTAGTATCAATTGGCCGACTGAACCATTACTTGAAATGCCCCCTGCAGAGACAGGCGAAGCCGCAAGCACTAGTAGGCAAATACTTAAAACTCTTTGGTAACTCATAAATCTCCTTATTTTTAGATTTGTTTGTTTTAAGACTTATACAGATAAATAACCAGATGCGCCATATCAATATTAATAATTTTATCGCAATTTGATAATAAAATAACTATAAACTGGCATGCTACGAGTTTTCGACTACGATTCTTACAAAGAGTTCTTAAAGGCCGTCCTGATCGGAAAAAACTTAGCACAACGTGGGCTCCAAGCTCAGTTGGCTAGAGCCGCCGGCTGTCATCCCTCTTATTTAGCGCAAGCACTTGGGAGCAAAGTGGAACTAACTCCGGATCATGCTGCTGGTATTGCATCCTTTTTACGTCTTAGGGGCACTGAACTCGAGTATTTTCTCAATCTCGTGAATCTTTCACGTGCGTCATCAATGGAGCTCAAGCGTATTTTACTTGATAAACTTAATGAGATCAAAAGAGCTGATCAAATTCTTTCTCACAGGATCGAACCATCCCCCACCAAATCACTTAAAGTCCCTGATTTTTATTATTCGAGTTGGATCTGGATGGCCATTCACCGGGCTCTGGCTGTAGATCGTTATCAGAGGCCATCCTCGCTTGCCGAGCGGTTTAATGTATCAACACAATCCATAATTAAGGTCTTAGAAAAGCTAAAAGAAGCAAATCTTGTAGTTGAAGAAAATGGAATTTGGTCATCTAGCCAAGTTAATGTTCATCTTCCAGAAACTTCGTACATGAACGAAGTAAGTCATCGAAATTGGCGCCATCGAGCCCTGATAGATATCGAAAAAGAAAATCAAAGAGCTGTTCACTATACGTCAATATTTTCGATGAGCTTGGAAGACGCTGAGAGATTGCGTGCTAAACTCTTACAGGTCATTCAAGAAACTCGAGAACTTATTGAGCCCTCGCCATCTGAAGAAGTCTTTTGCCTAACGTGTGATTTTTTTGAAGCTTAAAATTCCAACTTGGAGAAATTCTGATGAATAATCTCTGTGGTATTGTTTTTAATCTTCCTGAAGCCTATTTTGGTTCTTTTTAACGAGCGATTTGAAGCCACCTGAGTTTTGAAATCCGGGGACTTTTTTCGAGGGTGCTCGGTATCACACTGGCTTTTACTCGTCCTAATATTTGGCAACGCGGCTGTTTGCGTATCTTCGACGCTTCGTTGATTCAACAGAATTGAGGCGAAGCCTTGGTCGTTGTTATACGGCCAATGAAGCGACTCTTCTTCGGCTCAATGACTTAGTCGAGAAGAAATGGCCAAATGCCAAAACCGTGACGAGAGAAATGGTTTTGACTTTTTTGAGATCAAATCGTCATTTGAAAACGATATCGAGAAAAAACGAGTTAACATATATACGCATGTTTTGCGTCGACCTTGCGGCAAGCGGAGTTGCGGTCTATTTACCGGAAAGAAAGTACCTGCTTCGCAATTTCGATGTAGGAATCTGATTTGACCTTTAACTCGAGTCCGTACTGAACCCTCGCTTCATAAAGATCGAGTGTCTCAACGGAGGTGATTTTTTGATCCGAGTCGCGACAGACTATGCCCTTGTCTCCGCCGCCATTTAAGACTCCAGCCGCAAAACTAAAACTTGGAATTGAAAATATTAAAGCAATTAAGAATTTCATTTTTGCCCCTGTTTTGAACCCTCTAAAATTTCGATGGGTTGTACATACACAATTGCCTCATTTGAAGTGGTAACCAATTCACGCTTTGCGCCTAGGATTTGATGGCCGAGTAAACTGATATTAACCTTTAATTGAGCTGGTAACTTGAAAGGATATGTAAAGCTCAATCCACCGAATTGAATTGAACAGCCCGAATTGCCAAAAATGGAAACTGGTTGAATGATGTCCTTGCTGAATTTACCAAACATAATTGCATTGACTTCTTCTTGCTCTAAAACATGAGTATAATGGCTGTTCTCGAGAGATGGGTCATCAATATCGATTATAATTTTTGTAAGCTCAAGATCGCCAGGGCCATTCCAAACCGCAGCGAGCTGAGGAATATTTATGCGCCAAGCGTGAATATCCATTTCCCGAGATTCCTTTAGGACATTAACGCAACTTCGCGCGGCACCTGGCAGCAAATAGCTGGTGGGAGTTATAGAGAAACCAAAACGCGAGACTCGTCGAGGATCTTTCGAACAAAGAATATGCATTCTCTTTGCCCCGGCGAAATAAAAATGGATCTGATCATTTTTAAGAATTGAATTATGTACAATCGTAATTGTATCGTTGCCTTCAAAATTTGATTCGAGATGCATATTTAGATCGTCACTGCTCGAAGCTCGAACATTAACCCAAGGATAACCGATAGGAGCGACACCTGTTTTCTTGCTAAAAATGCTAAGACCATTCAATTTAGTGAATTGAAAGTGAGTCGAAAGATTTTCGTCTGGATAAATATAGAATTCGGCCCCAACTTCGCCTGAATCATAGATACCCTTACAAGTATCTGCATCGCCAGAAATGCCATTAGCGACTCTTTCAAATTTGAAATCTGAAAAGAGATAGGCCACTAATTTACGAGATCTTCTTGAGTCTCTCGCACCCTCACCACGTTGAAATCGGTAAATGGCCTCATGCATAATGAGCGAGGCCTGATTCTGTGAATTCATTTTTTGCCAGAGACTCTCATCAACTAATAACAAGCTGTCATCGACATAGTTTGCAAGCTGCTCCACTTTGCACTCATTTGGGAGAACAATTTCAAGTGCATCGTCTACAGGAATTAACTGAACATCCGATGATATAAACTTTACGTTCTGTCTCACACGCTTTACTAGAGGATCAATTTGAAATGCAGCATATAAATTGCTATGATGAATTTTTTGAATAATATCATTTACTTGTTGCTCAATAGAAGTTTGATTTGGAGCGATCTTGAGTCCATAAATCTGACGAGCCTCATAGAGGTCGAGCAGTTCAACCGAAAGTATATTCTTTACTTGATCACGACATACTACTGCTTTACCGCCCCCACCATTCAAAACTCCCGACGCGGGACTAAAACTTGGAATCGACAAAATCAAAGCGAATAAAAATCTCACTCATACTCCCTTATGAAATAGTTAACTAAATGATCGCTAGGGCCAGGTGACCGAGAAACTAGCATTCATGACTGAACAAAGAATAGCGCTTAATTCCAATAAATATAGATTTTTATTCTATACAAAAGATCATTAAGTAGATTATTAATCTATATTCTATGACA
>JAYVXS010000263.1:0-11899 GCA_043784965.1 Bdellovibrionales bacterium | reverse complement strand
CTCGGGGGGTCACTCTTCACATCAAAAAAACTTCGACAGGGCAACAAAACGAATTCGACTCGTTTAAAATAAAAGCCAGTGCTTCTACTAAAAAATGGCCAACCACTTGCTGTTGCTTAAAAATATTTTAAGTTTTGCAAAAAAGTAGGCTCTTTTTTAGTTAAAGCTCAGTGGTCGTGAGCCGTGGCCATCATCACGTAAATCATCTACAAAAGCGTAAAAACGAGAGATTGAACCAAGCAAACAAATAAACCTAATCCATAAAATATAACCGGTATTCCAAGGGGAACTAGCTCAAGGAAAATACTCAAAACGGCGTGATCACCAGTTAAATTTCCTGCCAGACGTAATCCCAGGCTCATTGGTCTCACGAGGTGAGAAATAAGTTCAATTGGGATCATTAAAAAAAACAACCACCAAACAGGTCCTACGAAATGCTTCAAGTAGCCAAACCCATTTTCTTTGAAACCGAAAAAATTATAAATAACAAAACTAAACAACCCAATTGCAAGCGACGTATTTATATTAGCGGTTGCCGCGGTAATCCCTGGCAAGAGACCTGAAAGGTTGTTAACCATTACATAAAAAAATAGCGCGCCAAAAAGTGGCACCCATTTTTCGCTATGATCCCCTAAAACCATTTTTACTAAACCTAGTATCAATTCAATAAAGGCTTCGAAAAATCCTTTGATTGAAAGGCTCCCGGCCGGCTGAATTGCCGCTTCTCCCGAACCCAAGGCAATTCGCCCGGCGATGCTCAACATAACTATAAAACTGGTAACGAAAAGCGCTGCAACTACATAAATGTTGTGGTGATCAACTCCTGGGATCCATTCATAAAAACTAAAGTGTTTCAATTTAGTTCGCTCACTTTTTTAGAAAGGTTGACATTAATCATCTATTTTAAGGCTTACTTCTTTTTTCTTTTTTGGCGAGAACCAAAAAATTAGGCTTAATAAAACAGCGGGTAAAAAAGTTCCCATTCCCACCATAAACCACCCTAAGCTGATTTGCTTAAGATGAACGACCTCATAAAGTAAAAATCCTAAAATAGGATATTTTAATACAATGACACTTACTGACAAGACAAGGTTTTTTTTCTCCAGGATCTTTTTCCAGCTAATATAGAGCGCTGCTACATTTAGTATTGCGAGGCCTGCCCCGGCAAAGAATGAAATCATAACGCTTTCTAAGTTGTTTATTTTGAGCAAGATAAAGCTCATGACCAGGCAGGCTAAATAGCAAAGGGCAAAAATCCGTAGGCTCATTTTTGCTCCTTTGATTCCTGAGTTTTAATGACAATTACTAAATGAATCACCCAGGCCACAAGGCCAAAAAGTGCCCCACCAGCAATCGCCATGCCCTTAAGCTTATATTTTTCATCCAAAAACTTACCTAAAAAGACACAAGCTAGTATGAGCCCAGGAAGCTCAAGTCCAAGTCCTATATAGATGAGAGTTTTTTTGTCCATGGGCAGAAGCTAGCGGCGAGCCCTAATGGAAGGCAAGTTATTTCTTAAGTCCATGGGCCCCTGGCATCAGGGCTTGCCGCTCTCGGATTGTCTTAATCCTCTTGTCTATAAAGGCCTTATTGGGATAGTCCGGACGCAACTCTTTTAGAGTCTCTATTGCTTCTGCAAAATTATTTTGCTCTTCGAAGCATATGGCTAACATCAACGGAACTGTCTCCGCTTTGCTCTTTTCGGGATATTTCGTGATGATTTCTTTAACCGCCATTACGGCCTCTTCGAGTCTCTTGGCTCCCAACAAAATATTCGCCTTAAGCAACATCCCATCAAAACTAATGTTTTGATCGTGGCTTTCTCTCAAAATCGTGTCGATCTCAACGAGAGCTTGGAAAATATTAGCTTGGTAATAGTAGGATCTGGCCAAATTAATTCGATATACAAAGCTATCTTTTGGAGAGTTTGGCAGCTCAAGGAGACGGCTATATTCAACAATTGCTCGTTTATAGTCCCCGAGCTGATTAAAGTAAATGTTCGCTAGTTTTTTCTGCGCCTCAACTCTTTCATAATCTAATGACGAGTTAACTATTATAAATTTATAGGTTGATAGAGCTTTTTGATAGTCATGGGTATTCATTTCAGAAATTTCAGCAACTCTTTGCGCTGCCACCAAAGATAGTTCCGTTTTTGTTTCCTGCTTCATTACTTTTTCGAAGTGTTCGATTGCCTCTTTGTACTTTTTTGCTTTAAAGGCGGCTTGTCCAGCTTCAAGTTCGATTTTATGTGCCTTTGGGGTACAGGCGCTAGAAAGTGCCGATAATAGCACTATCATCAGAAAGGCCTCTACAAAAGGCCCCCTAAGGTGTTTGTTAATTTGATATCGATGGTTCTTCAGCAGAATCCTCAGCAATGAGTGCCACTCCCGTGACTTTCTCTTCTTCATTAAGGTTAATAAGTCTAACCCCTTGAGTGTTTCTACCCAGAACAGAAATTCCCGAACAATTCATCCGGATGATTTGTCCTTTGTCTGTGGTGATCATCACTTCGTCGGTTTCAATGACCGATCTCGTACAAACAACAATACCAACTTTATCCGTTGTTTTCTGAGTAATCACCCCTACTCCGCCGCGGCTTTGTGTACGGTACTCATCAATAGCAGTTCGTTTACCATAACCATTTTCAGTTACCATTAAAATGGTGTTTTTTGAAAGCTTATCAAAAATTTCCATTCCTATAACAACGTCTTTTTCAACTAGGGTTACTCCCTTAACTCCGCGTGCCGTTCGGCCCATCGCTCGAACGTCACCTTCATCAAAACGAATCGACATGCCCTGCTCGGTTGCCACAAATATATCACATTTCCCATCAGATATTTTTGCATCTATCACTTCGTCATCAAGGTCAGTCGTAAGCGCTATAATTCCTGATGGTCGTGGATTAGAGAATGCATCTAAGGAGGTTTTTTTAATGATGCCCTTTTTTGTAAGCATGACTACAAATTTATCTGCTGAGAATGAATCTATTGGCAAAATAGCTTGAATTTTTTCTTTGCCAGCAAGATTCAAAACGTTAGCAATTGCCTTACCTTTAGATGTTCTTGAGCCCAGCGGCAATTTGTGTACTTTCAGCCAGTATAGCTTTCCTTTGTCGGTAAAAACCAATAACTGCGTCAATGTATCGGCCACGAAAATGCGTGATACGAAATCCTCTTCTCGGGTTTCGCTACCCTTAAGGCCTTTTCCTCCGCGCTTTTGTAGGCGGTACTGATCAAGCGGAATGCGCTTAATATAGCCGGTGTCGGTCATCATCACGACCATCTCTTCTCGTGCTATTAAATCTTCATCCTCAATATCACTTGTGTCGCCAGTAATTTTGGTGCGTCGAGGATTATCAAACTTTTTTCTAATCTCTGTTAATTCGTCTTTAATGATTTGATAAACTTTAGAAACGTCACTCAATACTCCCTTAAGCCAATCTGCCAGCTTGTTAAGTTCCAAAAGTTCATCCAAAATCTTTTGTCTCTCAAGTCCTGTTAGCCGCTGTAAACGCATTTCCAAAATGGCCTGGGCTTGTTTATCTGAAAAATCAAATTTTTCAATTAAACTTGCTTTTGCTGCTGATGCTTCTTTAGAAGCACGAATGGTCGCAACTATGGCATCAATTTGATCCAAAGCTTTTGCAAGGCCGTCTAAAATATGTATGCGCGCTTCCGTTTTCTTTAATTCAAAAATGCATCGTTTCGTAACTACATTTTTGCGGTGACCGATAAAGGCCTCAAGCATACCCTTAAGATCAAAGGTTACCGGCTGATTTCGGTGGTCAAGGGCAAGCAGGCGAATTCCGAAGCTCACCGACATTTGCGTATATTTCATTAGCCGATTGAGAATAACACTCGCATTTTCATTTCGTTTTATTGTAATTACAACACGCATTCCCTCGCGAGAAGACTCGTCACGAATATCAGAAATTCCTTCAATTTTTTTCTCTTGAACTAATTCGGCAATGCTTTCAATGAGCTTCGCTTTGTTCACCTGATAAGGAAGCTCTGTGATGATAATTTCTTCACGTTCCTTTTTGGCCACGATTTCGGCAACTGACTGCAGGGTGATAATGCCATGGCCCTTTTTATAGGCTGCAATTATTCCTTCTCTTCCAGATATAATACCCGCAGTAGGAAAATCTGGACCAGGAATAAATTT
The DNA here is from genome assembly GCA_043784965.1 of Bdellovibrionales bacterium. Lineage (GTDB taxonomy): Bacteria > Bdellovibrionota > Bdellovibrionia > Bdellovibrionales > JAMPXM01 > JAYTQQ01. Next base: position 7,735 of record JAYVXS010000263.1, on the reverse strand, counting down.
AATTAAATCATCAATGCTTAAGGTGGGGTCCTCTATCAGTGCCACACAAGCCTGGATAACTTCTCCCAAATTATGGGGCGGTATATTTGTAGCCATTCCGACGGCAATTCCAGAACTCCCATTAACCAATAGATTTGGGAATTTTGCCGGCAATAATACTGGAATTTGCAAAGAGTCATCGTAGTTGGGGCCAAATGGGACGGTCTCTTTGTCGAGATCCTCCAATATTGCCTCTGCAAGCTCCGTCATTCTAACTTCTGTATATCTCTGTGCCGCAGGACTATCGCCGTCTATTGATCCGAAATTGCCTTGCCCGTCGATCAATGGATAGCGTAATGAAAACTCCTGGGCCATTCGAACCATTGTCTCATAGACAGCAACGTCTCCATGGGGATGGTACTTACCAATTACATCACCCACGACGCGGGCTGATTTTTTATAGGGTTTGTCGTGGGTATTACTTAGCTCATACATTGCAAATAGAATTCGGCGATGAACTGGCTTTAGACCATCCCGCACATCCGGAAGGGCTCTGCCCACAATAACACTCATGGAATATTGCAAGTAGGCTTCTTGCATTTCTTTGTTGATATCGACAACTGTTACGTTGTGAACACCACCGCCGCCACCATTACCATTTACACTTGTCGTATCCATTTTCTAAACCTAACTTCTTTTTCTAAATTTAAATTTCTAAACGTCGAGTTCACGTACTGAAAGCGCATTATCATTGATGAATTTTCGGCGTGGCTCAACCTGCTCACCCATCAAAACACTGAAGGTTTCATCAGCAGCGATTGCATCTTCTATGTTCACCTGTAAAAGCATTCGATTTTCAGGATTAAGCGTTGTTTCCCAGAGCTGGGCCGGATTCATCTCGCCCAATCCCTTATAGCGCTGAATGTAGTTCCCCTTTTTTCCGGACTCCATAATATGCGTATAAAAATCAACGTAGTTGGTAAAGTTCACCGTTTCTTTATCAATCATAACATCAAAGGGAAGTGGTGATAAATTTACAAATTGCTTCCAATACGTACTGAGGTCATTCCACTCTGAGCTTTGGGCTGTATCGTAGCCAATAATACTCTCCGCTTTGTTTCCGTAGCGAGTAGTTAGTACATGAATAGTATTACATTTATGTTCTTCATCATTGACGACTTTAAAGCTCAAATCTAAAACTCCACTGAGCGGGTTTTTGATAACCCACTCTTTAAGCTTAGCCATTTCTTTTTCAATTAAATTTTTGTCTTCAAGCATTTCTTTAAGGTCAATATTTTCAGTCATAAAAAATTTGAGTACTTGAGAATCATATTTATTTGAAAGGCTCTTCAAGAGATGGTCATATTTCTGTATATTTAAAATAAATTCTTTTATTTCTGGCTCCGTAGTGCCAACTTTTAAGTTCTTTATATGAATGTTATGAACACTTGCTTCTAATAAAAAATCCATTAGTGCGCGCTCATCTTTAATGTATTTTTCTGAACTGCCCTTCTTCACGCGATACAATGGTGGTTGTGCAATGTAAACATATCCCTTTTCCAGTACCTCAGGCATTTGCCGATAGAAAAACGTAAGCAACAGGGTTCGAATATGTGATCCATCGACATCCGCATCTGTCATGATTACAACTTTATGATAACGAATTTTCTCGGAACTCATATTTTCACGGCCTATTCCGACACCGAGCGCTGAAACAAGATTTTTTATCTCTTCATTTCCAAGCATTTTATCAAAACGGGCTTTTTCCACGTTTAAAATCTTACCTCGAAGTGGCAATACCGCTTGGGTTTTTCGATCTCTAGCCTGCTTTGCACTGCCTCCGGCTGAATCTCCCTCAACCAAATAAAGTTCACAAAGAGCTGGATCTCGCTCCTGGCAATCGGCCATTTTTCCTGGCAATGCATTTCCTTCAAGAGCGGTCTTTCTGCGTGTTAATTCTCTCGCTTTGCGAGCGGCCAAACGTGCTCTTGCACTTTCAACACATTTTGAAATAATTAATTTTGCGGGCGTTGGATTACGATCAAACCAGTCACCAAGTTTATCGTTTACCATTGATTCAACGATACCTTTCACTTCCGTATTTCCTAGCTTGGTTTTTGTTTGACCTTCAAACTGTGGCTCGCGAACTTTTACCGAAATAACCGCGGCCAGTCCCTCTCGAATATCTTCACCTTCAAGATTCTCTTTTAAATCTTTTAGTAAGTTCTTTGTGGTAGCATAAGAGTTTGCTGTTCGCGTAAGTGCCCCGCGAAAACCTATCAAATGCGTTCCCCCTTCAATCGTATTGATATTATTACAATAAGAATAAATGGATTCGCTATATGAGTCGTTCCACTGAAGAGCTACCTCAATTTCAACGTCATCTTTTATGGCCTTAAAGTGAATTACTTCTGGGTGTAGGGCTTTTTTTGATTCATTCATATACGAAATGAATTCTTGTAATCCATTTGAAAATTGAAAGTCTTGTTTCTTACCGCTGCGCTCATCCGTTAGCGAGATGAGCAGGCCCGCATTCAAAAATGCAAGTTCTCTAAACCGATTCGATAAAGTTGCAAAATTATAAGTGATGTCCTCATTTTTAAAAATCTGCGTGTCCGGTCTAAATGTTGTTTTTGTCCCGGTACGGTCGGTTGTTCCTAGTTTTTCAATATCGCCCTGAGGTTTTCCTCGTTCATAGGTTTGTTTCCATACGAAATTTTCACGGCGTACTTCGACCACACATTTTGATGAAAGTGCATTTACCACAGAGGCACCGACTCCATGTAAGCCACCTGAAACTTTATACGAACTTCCATCAAACTTGCCGCCCGCATGTAAAACAGTCATCACCACTTCAAGGGCAGACTTTCCATTTTTATGCGTTGCTACCGGAATACCACGACCATCATCTTCAACTGTTATCGACTCGTCAGCATGAATAAAAACACTAATTTTTTTACAAAAGCCTGCAAGGGACTCATCAACAGAGTTATCCACAACTTCGTAAACAAGATGGTGATATCCGCGAAGGCCAGTGTCACCAATGTACATTCCTGGTCGTTTTCGAACGGCCTCTAAACCTTCTAAAACCTGAATGGAGTCGGCACCATATGCTTTTTGTTCATTTTTGTCTGCCGTATTTGCATCTAAAGAATTTTCTGCCACTGGTTTCTCACTGTTCTACTTCAGAGTTGTCTGATAAATTTCATGTCTGACTATCAAATTAAATTGAGCTTCTCTTCTAATTTTTTTTGGTCTTTCAACTTTTCAATATTTCCGTTTCTTACTAAAAATATATTTTCAAAGGTTTTGCTGGTTTCCATATTTTGTATTTCATTGTTCGAAAAATCTGTTGCCGTGATTAATACCTGAGCCGAAATCTTTCCCAAAAACTTCATCAAATTTAATCTTTTATTCTCATCCAGTTCAGACAAAACATCGTCTAAAAGTAGAATGGGATACTTTTGGTGAACCCTGTGATGATACACTATTTGAGCTATTTTTAAAGCTAATATCAAGGCTCTTTGTTGTCCCTGTGAACAGTAAAATCTTGTGTCATTTTCATTGAAAAGAAATTTAATGTCATGCTTTTGCGGACCAACTAGAGAATGCCCTGCGCCGTACTCATTTTGTTGCAATTCTGCCAGTCTTGTTTGCATAAATTTGAAAATTTTCTGTTCATCCCAAGAATTTGCTATTTCTTCAGAAATTAAATATTCAAAATTTACCAGAGCTCTCGATTGTCCAAAAATTATTTCAACCGCACTTTCAAAATCTGCCCAAATTTTATTCAAAGCAATAATCCTGAGTTGCGTCATGTGGGTGGCTAAAGTTAGGTAAATTTGATTTAAACTTTCTAGGGTCAATCTTAGGTCTTCGCGAAGACCTAATTTGGAAATATCTTTGAGTAGTCGATTTCTGGCCTTTAGAGCCCTGTAAAACTCGGCCATGGTTTTCTCTTGATTGGTCTCGTGGCTTAAAACAAGTTCATCAACCAGGTTACGCCTTTGCTCTGCGCTTTCTTTTATAACACTGAGACTTTCTGGCGAAAATAGCACCATTGGAAACAATGTCTGTAATTGCTTCGGGTAGACTTTTTTTTGATTTAAAAAGAACTCTTTTTTAGAGTTTTGAATCTGAACTCTTAGCTTATAGCCAAAATTGAGATGCTGAAAATCGGCGATTATGCCGGATGTTTCGGAATAGGCCGAAAGCTCATCAGTCCGGAATCGAATAAGACTATCAGCCTCCGTCGGACGAAAAGACTTCCCTCTACTCAGAAAAAATACGCCCTCTAAGAGATTTGTTTTGCCCTGAGCATTTTCACCAATAAAATAATTTCTATTTGGATTCAAAATTAAGGTTTGTTGACAAAGGTTTCTAAAATTAAAAAATTCAATTTTATTTAGCTTCATTCACCTATTAGACCTTTTACATAACTTGTGGCAGTTAAAGCCTTGTAATTCGCTCTCGCCCTGAGTTTTTAGGCAAAAAGCAGATTCAAAATACAATCTATATTTTATTCGTCTGATTTTTGACTTCAATTCTTGTTCTAAAGTGGATTCCATTATTTTACCTAGCGACTAGTTACGCAAATGGCCTAATATCAAACTAAATTCGCATTGGCATAACAACACAAGTATAATTTATGTCATTGTGAGGTCTCATTAGTCCCGGAGAAAGTTGATCATTTAAATTGATATCTACGCTTTCATCTTTAAAACTATTGAGTACATCCAAAATATATTTGGCATTGAAACCAATTTTCATATCATCTCCCAAATAATCAATTTCAATTTCTTCTTTAGCATCTCCTAAATCTGGGTTGTTGGATGATATTTCAAGAACTCCCTTACTCAATGATAGTGTGACACCTTTATATTTTTGATTGGATAAAAGAGAAACTCTTTTGAGGGAAGACAATAAGATTTCTCGATTTACTAAAATTTTTCTGTTTAAATTTTGTGGGATGAGCATTTGATAATTAGGATATTTTCCTTCAATCAAGCGTGTCATTAAAATTGTCGAGGCAGAGCGCACTATAAGTTGAGGTCCTTCAATTGCCATTTCTACCGGTTCAATAGCCTCATCCAAAATTTTTCGGATTTCAAAGAGTCCCTTGCGTGGTATTATAACCCCTTGATTAGGCAAATTCTTTCCAGCTTTTTCATCTATTAATCTACTAACTAAACTTAATCTGTGCCCGTCAGTTGCAACCATTTTAAAAGAATCTTTTCCATTTTCTGAATACTTTTCGAAGTAAACGCCGTTTAAATGATACCTAGTTTCATCACTGGAAACGCTATAAATTGTTTTTTCAATCATTTCAGAAAGAACTTTAGGATCTACTTTCATAAATTCTTTAGTCGAAAAACTCGGAAATATCGGATATTCGTCTGTGCTAATACCGACGATATTAAAAATGGATTTATTTTGTTTTATTTCAAGCCAGTTATTTTCTTTTTTTGTGATGAGAATTCTGCCTTCAACAAATTCTTTTATAATATCAAAAAGATTTTTTGCACTTGCGGCTAACTGACCGTTAGCTCCATTTATGATGGAGGTCTCGTCTGTAATGCTAACTTCTAAGTCAGTAGCAAAAATTTTCAAATTCTTGTTTTCAACCTGAAGCAAGACATTAGCTAGTACTGGCATGGTGTTTCTTTTTTCAACAATGTTTTGTGCTCGTGCAAGTAAACTTATTAAATTTTTCTTTTCAATTTCTATAAACATATTTTTTCCCTGATTTATTCACTCTTTTATATAATTAAAAACTAGTAGTAGTAGTAGGTCCTGTTAATATTGCGTAAACATAGCTAACACATTAATTTTTCTAAGAAATCCATGTGGAAAAAGACTCTCTCAATCGGCATCTTAAAGCATTTGAAATGTGGAAAAGCAAGTTCCACATTTGTGTCCACGGGTTTTTCCACAAACTTACACACAGTCACTATTCACAGCCCTGTGATATTGTGGATTCTAGTCTGTAACTCCTCAATATCTCTTTTCAATTCGATATTCTTATCTTGTTGGTCCTTAATTCGACTGATGGCATTAATTACAGTAGTGTGATCTTTACCACCAAAACTTTCGCCGATTTGAACAAGAGATTTATCTAAGTTTTTTTTGATTAAATACATGGCAACCTGTCTGGCGGTGACAAAGGGTTTAGCACGGCTCTTTGATTTAATATCAACTAATTTAACTCTAAAATGGTCAGAAACCATCTTTTGGATATCCTCGATTAGTAGAGTACTCACACTGTCATGTTGTACGAACATTTTTTTGGATTCTTCTAAATTGATCTCGAGTCCGCGAAATTCAGTATACATTTTGACCTTGTTTAGGTTGCCCTCAAGTTCACGAATACTGCGCTTTGAGATTCTCGCTATATAATAGACTACCTCTTCAGATAGTCGAAGCTTCATTTGTTCGGATTTATATCTTAATATAGCAACACGAGTTTCAAGATCCGGCATTTGGATATCCGCGATTAATCCCCACTCCAGCCTGGTTCGAATACGATCTTCGAGGCCGATAATATCCTTCGGCATACGATCACAAGTAACAATAACTTGCTTACCCTTCTCAAAAAAGTCATTTAGGATATTAAAAAACTCTTCTTGAACGAACTCACCATGTTTTAATTGATGAATATCATCAAGTAAGAGAATATCACAACGCTCACGATAGCGAAGTTTGAACTTATCCATTTCTTTGTGGCGAAGTGCAGCCAAAAGTTCAGTAATCAAACGATCTGTTGAAAGACAAAAAACTCTAAGGTGTGGAGAACTATCGCGTATCCAATTGCCCACAGCATGTAATAGATGTGTTTTTCCCATGCCTGTTGGTCCAACAATAAAAAGAGGATTATAACCTCTTGCGCCGGGATCTTTAGCCACAGTGAAAGAAGCCGCATGCGCGAACTCATTGTTTCTTCCGACAACAAAATTGTTAAAAGTATATTCTGGATAGAGAAAAGTCGCCTTGGTGGCCTTGTCTTCTGCCTGATAAGGCCTGTTTGTCTCTTGAGGACTCTGAATTTGGCTTAATGCTTGTTGGAGAGCATGCGGATTTTCGGGCTCCACATGAATCTGCTGGTTGGTAACTGTAAGGTCGACCTCAAATGGATTTGCATAAATTGAAGAAATTTCAGAACAAATTCGATCGAATAGATTTTCTGAGATCCAATATTTATGTAAATCTGTTGGAACGCCTAAGTGAAATTTACGGCCCCGATGGCTGTCTTCTACGCTCAGGAGCTCTGTAGGCTCAAACCAGGTTTGTAGAAGCTTGTTGTCTGAGTTTTTTGACTTGAGCCTAGATTTGACGAAGATCCAAAAATCTTTAGTAGCGGTATCCATAAATTCCCCCAAGGTAATATAGATGTTTTGGTCAAAAACCTCCGAGCCTCTTTAAATAGAGTTCTTAAAAAGCTCTTTTGACCAAAATCTAAGCAAGGCACGTCATAGCAAATCTTGCTTTAGTTTTCAACACCTTGACGATTCTGCCGCAACGTGCTTTTATCCCTCCACCTGAAAAGTCAAAAACTCAAGGTCGTATTTAAAAAGACGTATTTTTCAAAGAGGTAGTATTATGAAAAGAACATATCAACCAAGCCGTCGCCGCCGTAAAGCCGTTCATGGTTTTCGCGCCAGAATGGCTACTAAAGATGGTCAAGAAGTCCTTAATCGCCGCAGAGCCAAAGGCCGCAAGCGTTTAGTGGTTGAAGTTGGCGGCAAGTAAGCCACTTATC
>JAYVXS010000262.1:0-11946 GCA_043784965.1 Bdellovibrionales bacterium | reverse complement strand
TAGCCTGAATATTTCATCAGTTTCGTCGTGAAATCGCTGATTCGCAGACTGGCCTGGCGCTTGAGAAACCTTTGAGTGAGGCAACCTCAAGGCAGGTTGTCGCATCGAAAAGGTCTCGAAAACGCCAGGCCAGTCTGCGAAGCGGCGATTGCAACAGAAATCTGATGAAATATCCGGGTTAGGTGAACAACAGGGCGTTTACATCGAGCAGAGCACGGATGGCACAACATACTCACAAATACAAAATATTCCGGATGGTGTAAACACCACTCGTGTGCCAGCGATAAAGGGGCAAAGGTACTACTTTCGAATTCGTGGCTACAACCAGATTGGACCGTCGCCCTATTCTTCAATCGTTATGGGAATTTTATAATCCATGGCCAAAGGTCCAGTCATTTAGATCTCAAGTCTTGCAAATTTTGATTGAATCTCGACCAGTAATTAGCTGAAAATAGAGAGGCTGAGGTCTTCAACTGAGAAATGCAAATATGCCAAATGATGCTTCTGATTTAAACGTAAAAAAAAATGTAAAGCTTTTAGACGCACGAGTTCTGATCGTCGATGACAATGCCTCCGATCGTCTTTTGATCAAAACCATTCTCATCAAGCTTGGAATTCAGAATCTTCAAGAGGCCGAAAATGTAAACGCGGCAGCATTTAAAATTCAAAATGCAATTGGCGTAGGAAAGAAATTTGATCTGATCATTCTCGATTGGAATATGCCAGGCAAAAGTGGCTTCGAGTTGTTGAAAGAAATTCGCACGCAAAAAGAGACGAATGATACTTCGGTGATTATGGTAACCTCAGTTTCAGAGGCTGAGAAAATTAGAGATTCTTTGCGAATGGGCATCGAGGATTTTATTTTGAAACCATTGAAACATGAACACTTAGCTGCAAAAGTTGAAAAGGTGTTGTTAGATAGCAAAAAAAAAATAGCGAGTGCTCTTGCGTAGCGATCAGCATGTAAATCTAATACAAATATTTAAATTTCAAATTCTGGCAAAGAGAAAATTTCATTTCGCAGTTCAGCAACCTTTGTTTCAAGCTCTTTAAATCCCTTGAATGCTCCAGACGTTGTCCCAGAATTCGCTAGCTCTTCAAGCTCATTGCAAATGCTCCTTACGCTTGAAACTCCTGAGTTTGCCGAGCTTGATTTAAGCGCGTGGGTGGCCATCGCTAATGCCTTTGAATTATTGTTATCAATGGCCATTTGAATTTGTTGCAACAAATTTGGAATTGAGTCGAGATACAAAACAAAATATTCTTTTATAAAAGTAGGGTTCTCGATAGACTGTAATTCTCTGAGTGATGCAAGAACCTCTGGATCAATGAGATTGGCCAATTGAGTATCCTTACCCTGCTATTTTTTCTTTGACTACAGGACTGAGCCATTTTTCTAGCATAGACTTCAATTTATCTTTTTTTATTGGTTTCGACAAATAGTCGTCCATACCTGCATCGGTACAACGTTTGCTGTCACCATCCATCGCATTTGCTGTAAGCGCCACTATTGGCATGTGGCGGCCGCTTGATTTCTCAATTTGACGTATGGCCGCCGTCGCCCCAAACCCATCTAATTCGGGCATCTGGCAATCCATCAATATCAGGTCAAAGTTATGCTTTTTGATGGCCTCTAGGACAACAAGGCCATTTTCAGCTACTTCAGTGCGATGGCCAAGACTTTCAAGAATTTTTTGGGTTAACATTCGATTTACAGATAAATCATCGGCAACCAAAATAAGGTAGCTAGCAGCTACTCTTAGATCCAATGAAGGCGGGGGCTCAGTTGGACTCACTTTCGTAGTCGCGTGATTTGCAATAAGAGGATCGGTAAAAATCTCAGTTAATGCGGCTTGTTTGAAAGGCTTATGTAGAACGTTTTCGAAGCCGCTGGTTCTCACTTCAGATAGAGAAATACTTCTGTCAAATTCGATTGCTAATAAAAGCTTGGGTGTTGACGAACCGAGAGCTTCTCGGGCACTTTTTGCAAGTAAAAAAACTGACTCTGGATTTGTACCAGCGGCCAGTATCACGATCTGAAATGGATTGCGTCTCTGTTTAGCAGTCGTTAAATGGTAAATTAAATCTGCTGTTGGACTACGTTCACCTTTAAGCCCAAATGAGTCGGCATATCGAAGTAAAATATTTTGCGCAATCGGATCTTCGTCAACTATCAAAACTCGATACTTTTTAGGATTTTGCACTTCAATATTTGGCCTTAAGAAATATGAGTTCGGTGATATCTGAAGAGGGATTTCAAACCAAAAAATGGAACCGCTGTTGGCAGAGCTTTCAACACCAATTGCTCCACCCATGCCCTCCGCTAGTCGTTTCGATATTGATAGGCCAAGGCCAGTACCGCCATACTTTCGATTCGCACCGCCATCAACTTGACTAAATGGTTTAAAAAGTTTTAATTTTCCTTCGGCTGAGAGCCCGATACCTGTGTCTTCAACTTCAAAGCGAATCCAAGAAAAACCTGGCCTTTCTGGCACTGATTGGCGCTCAAAAGCACGAACTGAAACGCCTCCATATTTTGTGAATTTAATTGCATTGGAGACTAAGTTTATCAATATTTGCCCAATTTTGCCGGCATCGCCCAGATGAATTTGTGGCATACGGGGCGAGACAAATGTCATGATTGTAATCTTTTGATTTGTTGCTCTCCCGACTAATACTTCGACCTGAGATTCAATGAGGTCGACGAGATGAAAAGGCTCATTTTCAAATTCGAGTTTATTGGCTTCAATTTTTGAAAAATCCAAAACATCGTTAATTAGGGCTAAGAGATTTGCACCTGAGTGTTGTACAATCTCGGCGTATTTTTTTTGGTGTGAATCTAGATTGGTATCAAGAAGTAAATCAGTCATGCCAATGATACCATTTAGTGGAGTTCTGATTTCATGGCTCATGGTGGCAAGAAAGGCAGATTTCGCAATGGTTCCAGCTTCAGCTTTTTTGAGCGCCTCTTGTAGCTGAAGTCTAGCCTCTACTCCTTGTGTGATATCACTGATAGTTGCAACGAGGAGATTGGCTTGGCCATTTGTTTCTATGATTTTGCCCTTAGCGCGAGCCCAAATTGTCGAGTCTTTACTTTTTCCGCCAAGTATTTTAAATTCGAATTGAAAGCGATCGATCTTGGCTCGAAAAAATCGTTTCACTTCTGAGATAATCTGATATCTGTCATGTGGATGTATTCGCGTCAAAATTTCTTCGTAAGTAGGGTCCTCGTTTTCTTCAAATCCAAAAATACGCTTAGCTTGTGAATCAATAAAATGTGAATGTTGTTTGGTAAATTCTAGCTCCAATATTCCTTCGCCCGTGGCTTCAATTACCCTCTCTAGTCGGTCGTGGATTAGCTTTTCATGCCGAGTAAATTTAAGTTGATTTCGTTGTATAAGGGCTTTTGATTGAAGAAAAGCACCCAAAATTAGAGTTAAAAAGCCTCCACCAAGTAAAATGAAAAGTAATGATTGCGTGTGAATTCTATTGAGAAATGCATTGGTGGGTACGACCTCAAGCTTTAGATTTGCAAAGCCCCATTTGAATTGCGAAGTGACTTGCAAATTGATTTGTGTTGCATCGCTCTTAGTTTCAACAAAAATATCTTCTCCCTGATCGCTGACTTTGACTTGAAAGTTCACTGAATCGCTAAGATTTTGAAAAAGTTTTGGTGCTTCAATGCTTGCATAGACATAGCCTAGTAGTTGATTGTTTTTGATTAATGGTACTGGCAAAATAAATCCTTTGCCACCGGATTTTAAATCAATCGAGCGACTCATCGAGGGTTCTCGATTAGTCCTAGATTCTTTAAGGGCCGCATTGCGGTCTGAGTTTTTAGCTTGGTCAAAGTTTTTAATTTGATCTTCAAGCTCAGGTGGATACGACCAAACGACCCTGGCATGCTCATCAATTATCCCGATGCGCTTGAAGACGATTAAGTGCTCAATATAGGATTTGGCTTCTAAAGTTAAATAGGTTTTGTCATTTAAGCCAAAATATTCAATTCTTGAACCCAATCCTTTTATGGCGAGACTAGATTGTCGGAGTCTTTCAAGAATTTCTAACTTCATATTTTCAGCTTCAGTGGTCACCAGTTTATAAGTATATTCTGCTCGTGCATCTAATTGAACTTGCCACAGCAGCAAGTTGCCAAAGATTAACAATACAGTTACATAGAGGGGCACCAGACGATAAGACTCATTTTTACTTCGCTTCAAAAGAAGGATGCAGTGAGCAATTAGCAGGCCTCCAGCTATAGAAATTCCAATGGCCGTTGGCAGGGGCATATGTGAAAAGCTCGCTGTATCATAGGAGCCACTTAACGAAAATAGACCGCTGAATATTTTAATTAATCCTAAACCGGCGCCCAAACTTGCAAATACTCCAGCTGTAAATGTGAACTTTCTTGCTGTTTCAAATTGCGAAATAAATGAAAGCGCAAAACCTAACATAACAAATGCTAGGGCGGTGTTTTGCGCCATGAGACCAGGTCGCCCAAGTTGACCGCCCTTTGATTCTCGAAAAAGTTGATCGATTCCTAGTTCAATATTAAAGAGGTGTTCAGCGAGAGTTACCGATCCAAAGATCAAGACGATAAGACCGAGAAAATTTGCAAGTTTAAATTGTCCTAAAAAGTATAAAATAAGTGAAGTGCCTAAGGCCATCATGAGTAATGCAGTGTTGATCTGCATTTGCAGCCATGCTGAGAATATTTTTTCAGTGTGCAAATTGAATATGGTAGGGGTACCAACTAGAGCGACTATGAGAGAAAGGCCAATCGCGACTTTTTCGTAACTTAGTCGAGACGAAGAAGGTATTGGATTGAGAATGGTTTTCATCAAAATACTCAACGGTCTTTTGGGAGAAAAACTAAAAATTATATATAGCATAAATGGCGCAAAGAGCTATGCGATTGGTGAGAACTGTTTAACTAATTCTTTACTTTGCGTTGCATGAATTTGAGACAAAGAGCGATTAGTAAAAGTACAATAAATGTAACTTCCATAGACAGTGTCAGAAAATGATTTAATTGTCCCGCGCTAAGGTAGGCGCCCATCAGACTTGCTGTCCAGGCGCAAACAGCTCGATCAATGATTGATTCAAATGACATAATGGTTGCGCGAAAGCTTGAATTTGAGATCGCATCGTTTAACAATTGTCTTTGAACAGGAAACGAAAGGCCGGTCGCATAAGAAAATATACAGAATAAAATGACAATCGAAACCTGTGTGCCCCAAGCCATTAAACCAAGAGAAACGGCCATAACAGCAGTAAGAAAAAACACCGCATTTAGGTCACTCATCCATTTTCGAATCCAACGTGGGCGTGCAGAGCCAATGGCTTCAAAAATAGTCATGGCGGACATAATCGGCCCAAAACTTTCTAATCCAAAAGATCTGCTTTCTAGAATTGGCTGATATAAATTGACTTGGCCAATGCGTGCTAAGACAAAAATTGCAATGCCTTGAAGCATAATGAGAAAAAGTATGGGCGAATTTAGCAATGCGCGCAGCGCTTCACTCAATTGGGTGAGAAGTGAAATTTTATTTTTTTCAGCCTTGGATTCAATGAATTGAAGAGATAACTGGTTTGGTAAAAGGTAGGCAAAGACAAGAGAAAGACTTGCTGCAAATACGGTTAGCCAATAGGGGAGCGTAAGGTGCCAGGCCATAAGCCAGCCTACGGCGGCCCAGCAAATAACCTTGCCGATAAGCCCATAGGCACGGGCGCTGCCTTCGATTTGTTTATATTCAGCGGTCTGATTCTGTGAGGCTAAAAAGTTGTAGAGATAGGCACTTGAAGCTCCCGAAATAAATGAACGAGCAAGTGCGATGCTTAAGAAGTGAAATAAAAAACCACTGTAGTTTTGTAAAAAAATAGGCAATAAATTACTAAGTACAAGAGTCAATGCACCGGCAATGAGGCAGCGTCGATGTCCCCAGAGGTCTGCAATAAGACCTGTCGGTATTTCTAAAAAGCAAAAGAAAATATAGTATATACTTTGAATTGAGAAAATCTGTTGGTCGCTTAGGCCAATTTCACGTTGATAGCGATAAAAAATCGGTACCCAAATTAAAAGCGAGAAGAAGAATTGAAAGGCGTAGTAAAGACGAATAATTGTTTTCGAGGACTTCATTTGGCAAAAGGTCTCAATTGCAAGATAAAAACTCCCTCATCGTTCACCACCCACTCAATATCCACTGGTGCTGAAAAGGTATAGTCCGGTGAAAAATGAGATTGCAGAAATCGACCGGCGAAAGCTAGTCTTCCTAGAATAGTTTTTTGCGCTTCCGCAAGATCCTTTTGAGAGCCCCCAAGTGAAAGCGTACGACCGCCACCTTCAACTGTGCTGTAGAGATATTGATAAGGTAGCTCAGTACCTTGAACCACCTGATTCACAGAGCGCGTTGATATATTAAAGTAGACGTTGCGAAAGTCGTTTGGATTCATTGGGTTTCTGGTAACTAAGACCCCACCAAAAGTGGACTTCATTTGCTCCTGAATGACGACGCCCATATAACTGTCATCAAGTGAGATTCCCATATCTTGTCTGAGGCGAACACTTCGTGGTGATAAGAGTGATGCCCAAACGATCTTGATGCTCTCAAATATTTTTTCGGCGGTGGTAATATGATTGATCGATTCGTATATTCCTGCGGCTGAAAAGGATTCGAGGTCCTCGGCATTTGAGGAGCTTCGGACAACAAAGGTAGAGACGCCACTCATGTGCTTGGCAATTTCTGAGTCAATGTAATTTCGCATTTTATCTGGAATGCGAGTGTTTTTTATCAATTGTTGAAGTGCAATGCAAAGCGAATCAGTTTGAATGGCTTTGAGTTCTAAGGCCATTTTCAATTTGCCGATGGCCTGTTGAATCGCCGGTGAGGTTTCAAGAAATTGCTGCTGAATCGAAAAGGGTAGCGATATTCCTCTGGGCACTTGAACAAAGCTTTTCAAGAAGTCATTTGCGAATTGAGTGGCGTCAGCACCCTCTGGGATTTCGAGAAAGTGATTGAGGTAAGTCATCAAATTTGGACGGGGTGGGCGCTTCACTTTGTAAAAACCAAGTAATCGATCTGAGCCATATTTTAAAAGGTGGTGCATCTCTCCGAGATTTGCCGCCTTAGTGCCAAATTTATAATGATCACTCATTCGCAGCAGTTCAAGATTCATAATTGAAACATTGAGAGTTTCTGGTTCTTCGATCTTGATTCGTTGAAGACTCCAGGTTGGTCTTTGATCGGCCTCGATTGGCCGGGCAATTTTTTTAAGCTCTACTTGAGAGGAATTACTATTTACCGTAAATTCAACCCAAGCGTCGAAAAGATGCAATTCTTTGAGCATTTCGAAGATCCCAATTTGAATGCAATTAGGAATTTGCCATCCTGCTGCTAAGACGTTCGTATGTGAAAGCGGAGTTGTCGGTTCAGCATTGATGATCCCTGAAACTCGCGGGATATCGTCTGGCACCCGCTTCATAATTATAATGTCAAACCATTCGACAGTGGATTTTTGCTTAGCGAATTCACTTTCACTTTCGAAAGCGCGGATACGTCCTTTGCTGGTTCCGGGATGCAGTGCCGTGAATGTTGAAGAAGCAAAAAGTTCATGGGCATAGATTCTTGGTATTCGTGTCGGATCAAATTCACGGACCATCGCTTCTTGCATATGATTCGCCGGCTTTAAAAGAAGTGGGACTGAAACTTCAATATGATCTCTTACAAAGCTAAAAAGATATTTAAGCATCTCGGCATTCATAGTGTCGACTTCAACAGTTTCAATAGTGAAGAATTTTTTTTCAGCTTTTGTATTGAAAGCCACGATTCCAAGATAGAATCGTCGATTTAAATCTATATAGAAAGTTTGGTTGTAGGTATCAAGTTCGGCCTCTAACTTTGCGATTGAAATGCCAAGAATATTCTCAGCAATATAATCGGCGTGAAACTGATATAAGTGATTATTTATAAAATGAATTTCATTATTTGATTTGTCGATAACAATTTTGACAAATGGATATCCAGCTAACTGACCTGCGAGTTGATTGAAGGCAGCGAGCGATAATTTTTCGCCAATTAAAGCGCGAACCAAATGTTCGGTTTTTACATCAATAGATTCGGTTATATCCATAGATTAATGTCCTGCGGGCAGAAGATTTATAGAGACTTATATTCTATAATGCGCGACGAGTCAATCTTAATATTTACAGATAGTTAGTTAGTCATCTCATCTAGCCTGGATATTTCATCAGATTTCTGTTGCAATCGCCGCTTCGCTAGTCTGGGCGCTTCGCTCCTGGCGTTTTCGAGACCTTTTCATTGCGACAACCTGCTTGGAGGTTGCCTCACTCTAAGCCTCACTCTAAGCCTCACTCTAAGCCTCACTCTAAAGTCTCTCAAGCGCCAGGCCAGTCTGCCAATCAGCGATTTCACGACGAAACTGATGAAATATCCGGGCTAGCTGAATATGGTATTTCATTCACTCCAAAGGTCAACACGAACTGCGCGCATTGTTTGGCAAACATTTTCGTGGCTTTTATTGAGCCATCTGATAGAGATTCTATTGCGGCAATCCTTCTTATGCGGGCGCTAAATAAGAAAATTGAATAGGAGTTTGAAAAATGAAAAAATGTGAAGCTGGTATTTTAACTGTTTTTAATTTTAGGTCGATACTTTTTGGCACCGCCCTAGTCTCAAATCTGCTTGGCGCTGACTTTTCAAATGCCAGTGCTAACAACTTAAAACTTGGCGATCCTGCGCCTCTTTTTTCTGCAAAGACCCATGAAAATAAAGACTTTGAATTGAGTTCACAAAAGGGTCATTACACCGTCCTGTATTTTTATCCCAAGGCTGGAACTCCTGGCTGCACAAAACAAGCTTGTGCCTTTCGCGATAACATTCAGAAAATTAAGGATCTAGGGACAGAAGTTTATGGAATAAGTGCGGATTCAGTAGAGGATCAAATGAGTTTTCATAAAAAACACAGTCTGGCCTTCACGCTCATTGCCGACCCTGAGGATAAAATCATAAATTCATACGGAACAAAAATGCCGCTGCTTAAAATGTCGAAACGCTGGACCTTTGTCCTTGATGCGGACCTCATCATACGCGCCATTGCAAAAGATGTGGATCCAGCTCTCGATGCTCAAAAAGTTGTCGACTTGATAACTGAAATTAAAAAGAAGAAATAGCTTGGATTTTAGACTGAGCTACCGGTGTCTACCAATATATTATCCACTGTTTGGCACTGTGAAGTTCCCACCTCACAAATCTTAAGAGTGGTGCAGGGCTCATTCGCATATCCATCTGGACCGCAACTCCCCACGACAACGGGCATGACGTTGGCTGAAAAATTCCCAGCATAGGGATTGAAGATTGGGGCCGTGCCACTATTTCGAGAATTACATCCGCTTATTAGGCTTGAAAGTGATAAGATGAACAGGGTTTTAAATACTATTTTAACTTCTGTTTTAAATTCAAAGTTAAAAACATTAAAAAGCCTTTTTATCTCAAACTCCCTAAATCAAAATTCTTTGGCACCAGACTCGGGCAAATTGCTCTGCCGACAATACTTCTCATATGGCCCGAACGATGCATTCGAATTCTAGAGGTTTGGATATTCTCTGGGCCCTGACCCCGCCTAGCATGACGTCTTCTTTTCGCTTCTTTTTGACAATCTGAATAGTAGGTGCCCAACAATGTACTTAAATCAGGATGCACATGCCCCTTCCAGGTGATCGCAAAAACCAATCCGTCTGCATTCAAATATTCTTTTATCATGCCGTATTTTTTGCTGAGCACATGAACTTTATGCTTGGCCTGATTGACGTCGCTCTTGGCTGGCATTGCATCTGGATCCGCTTCTGACGACGATTCAAATTTTTGTTCGTATTGATCAACTTTGATACTGGCTGCGTTCTCACCCATTTTAGCAAATCCATATTCGCCAACAACGCTCATGCTGAGAATCGGAACCAATAAACTAAATTAAATGCCAGAACCTATCTTCTTTTGGTTGGTCCAGTTACGTGGCGCAGTTTAGCGGCAGTTTGAAAGCAGTTTGGGGGCAGCAGCTACCGATTTCAGTTTTTGGGTTTGAGTCCCATTGGAAATCGGTTTAGCGGTCTCTGCGTCCATGAGCTCATGGTTTTTCTATTTTTTTACCAAATAAAAAACTAAATCTTGGCCGAGCGTTTGCAAAACGACTTGCCCAGGAGGTTCTAATATGAATAAAACGAATTTAAAGCAAATATCACTCATTTCTATCCTGGGTTTCGGACTCATTTCTTGTTCGAAAGAAAACTCCGGACAGCTTACCAAGGACAATTTCAATATTGAAGTCCCGGTAATCTACGCGAAGTTCAAATCCAAGGGGGGCGCTAGTTTCACAAATCCAAAGGCGCAGCGCCTAGACGCAAAAATATCAGAGGCAATCTATCCAACAAGCACCATCGAAATGGAGACACTCAAAGGTCATAACTTCAGTGAAGATCCGATTGCTTTAAATGTCACAAGTAGTTGTCAAATGCCCAATGGTGCACGCAGCTTTCAAAAGCTTTTCAGCAATGTGCAAAGCCTTCAACTCTTAAGTCTTCTAGATTCGAATTTCATTGTAGAGCTCTCGCTGGCCCAGGCCAATGTACTTTGCTCTATGACATTCGTATTTAACAACAAAATTGGCTCCAGCCATAGCTTTCAATTTAAAGACATACCAATTGCACCGCTTTTGAAAGAAGAGGCCTCGCAAATTAACTTGAACTCTCGTGATGAGCAAGGAAAGGAAATTGATCCACGGCTGCCAATCGTTTTTGAGAATACAAACAACGGCGTAAAATTTCCGCTGATTTCTCAAACACAAATTAGCTACAATTCACAAGTAGACACAAAGTTGACCTTGGTTTGTGAGTACTTTTCGAGTCAAATACTGGCAAAGTCGCGAAGCGAAATTTCACTCTCACAATTCAATTCGGCGAAATTGATATGGCAAAAGCGTCTGCCGCCGTCCTTAAGCGAAACGGACCCGCGAGTTGCGGTGCCCGCGCAAGAATGTCGAATTCTATTTGAATCTATAGGCACCGAGCACTCAGTCAAATTCAGCAGGCAGTTTCGCCTAGTTTATAAGAATAGCGATTTAAAAATTGCAATCTCGATAAATTCGAAACTCTTCAGTAATATTAGTAAATCCGGGAGCATCCTCTCTGGTTCCTCGCCTGAAATTTTTCATCTCGATATTTTTAACCCTTCAAATATACCGGTAGCTGTTGCACTCAGTACTGTCAAAATGCAGGTTTTGGCAAATTATGATGTCGGCCGATTAGACTATCATGAGGGCTTCACTCGTGAGTTGTCGATCATCATTGAGGGTGGACAATTTGTCGCGCAAGATCCAAGTCTCGGAAAGGTAGTAAGCGTGCAACCTCGCTCTCACCTGACCGCCTCATATCGATTGCCCTTCACTAGCACTTGCCTCTTCATTCGAGAAGATATGTCCATCGATATCAGAAATCATAATTATGCTGAGATTTGGGCGCGCACACTTGCAAATTTAAGTATTGTCCAACTTGCCAATCCAATCATTGATAACTTCTATTACCAGCCCGAGTATTACAAGGTTTACTATCAAATTGAAAACGGCAGCTTACCGGCTGCTCAGTGGACTACCGAAAGAGCTGGAAATATCTATTGCGATAACTTTCATCAACAAATATAGAAATACCAAAATTTTGTATCGCCCAGAAATCTATTATTAGCTAGCCCGGATATTTCATTAGTTTCGTCGTGAAATCGCTGATTCGCAGACTGGCCTGGCGCTTGAGAGACCTTAGTGTGAGGCTTAGAGTGAGGCGTAGAGTGAGGCAACCTCAAAGCAGGTTGTCGCAATGAAAAGGTCTCGAAAACGCCAGGAGCGAAGCGCCCAGACTAGCGAAGTGGCGATTGCAACAGAAAT
>JAYVXS010000261.1:0-32393 GCA_043784965.1 Bdellovibrionales bacterium | reverse complement strand
GGACAAAGTCCGAAAGGAACCCCGAACGCCTAGCAATCGATGGTTCGAAGCCATCGATTGCGCGTCCTGCCAAGACGATTGAAGTAAAATCAAAAAGTGTACGAAATAAAAAAGATAAAAATTGGATGGGTAACTCTGCCTTGAGCTAACCCACTAACAGTCCAACAGTTTTCAGCACCCATGCTACCAATTGCTACCACGCTCCATCAACTACTTTCTCCTCAATGAAAAGACGTTATCCATTCTTTCCTCGATCTGAGGAACTTCAATTCGAAGATCTTCAGTCGCCCCCTCAATATCCTTACCCGAAAGCCCACTTGGGTGCTATTTTATTTTCAAAGATCGTATGGTCTAGATGCCCTGGAATTGTTTTATAAGTCATTTTCCCTCTTTTTCAAGGGTTTAGGGGGTCAAGTCATCAATTCATCCTAATTTAATACCTAGGATGGATATAGATTGACTTATTTAATAAAAAAAGTCAATCTATATTAAGAATGTCAAAGTTACCAAAGGGCCTTCAGAAGCGGCCATTTACATATCAGCAGGCACTCGCAGCGGGGCTTAATTTTTGGACCCTAAGACGCCTTGTTGCAGGCGAGCAATGCTACACAGTCACCAAGGGCATTTATATGCCCGCAAGTCTAGACTACAACGAAGAAAATCAATTTAAAGTTGCCACCCTCATTGTTGGAGAACCTTCAGCCATCTGTTTACTGTCCGCTTTGTCGGTCTATGATCTCACGGATGAAATTCCACGGCAAACTTGGGTCACTGTGCCACAGTCCAAGCGCACACGGGAGAAGAGCCTTAAAATTTTACGCCAAGTTGACCCGCAGTGGGATATTGGCATCCACAAAAGAAATGGTTACGCTATCACCTCCATCGAACGTACAATTGTTGAGGCCTTTTTTTACAAACGAATGCTTGGCAGCAATGTGGCCGTTCACGCTTTGCGCGAGGCCGTGCGAAAAAAGCTCACCACGCCGTCAAAAGTTTTAGATATGGCAAAAAAACTTGGAGTTGTTCATAGCCTTCTTCCTTACTTAGAGGCAATGGCATGAGTAAAAATCTTTCCCCAGCCAAAGTTCAAGCTGAACTCAATAAGCTTTCCAAAACATCAAAGACTCAATCGGTGAATGATCTTCGTATGGTGTTAGCTTTGGAGCGTATCGTCGCACGAGTAGAGGCTCACAAAATACTTTCAAAACATTTTGTTTTTAAAGGCGGATTTGTACTTCTTAAAGTCACGGAATCAGACCGCTTCACTCGTGATGTTGACGCTTTAGCCCTTGGGCTTTCACGGAAACAAGTTCCAAAGCTTATGGGAGAGGCTCTCTCAGAAAATTTACAGGATGGGCTTTGGTTCGGCGATATCAAAAGCAATGATCTAAAGGCGAAGGGTCCTTATCGCGGCTACAACTTCAATGTGGCCTTCACAATTGGAAACACACCAACACCAAGTGATCCGAAAATCAAAAAGTTCTCTCGTATCAATATTGACATTGGTTTTGATGATGCACTTGATACAATTCCAGAGAAACAAACGATGATCTCGATTTTGAGCATTGAACAGCCCGTCACTTGGTCTGTCTATCCATTTGAGTTTATCTTTGCAGAAAAACTGGAAGCCTTGTTTTCTCGTGGGAGCAATAACTCAAGATCAAAAGATATTTACGATATGCAGCTCATTTTTAATAAGTGTAAAGACAGGAAATCTCTTTTAAAGGCAAACCGTAAAACTTTTGAAAAACGTGAGACTCCAACTCCTAAATCATTTTTGGCGACGGCTCAAGAATTTGAACTAAGCGTTTTGCGGACAGCCTGGGGCTCGGTTGAGCTTTCAACAGGTAAAGAGTCTTTCGATTCTGTTTGGGCAGCTTTTTTAAGTGTTTTGCGTTCTTTAGAATCAAAACCATAGTGTTCCAGCAGAGCCCTTTTAAGATGTTCAGGAAGATCGCCCTCGTCACCGGACTGTCGCAGGATGGCCCGTAGCATTTTCTCCAGGCCGTAATTCCAGGTCCGCTAAATACAAATTCTGAATAGGTTTTGTGATTCCATTTTGAGTAATCCAAATCCATTCAGGTTTGACTGCCTCTTTTTTTAAAGAAGATATTTGAAATTCAACTAACAAAACGCCACTATGAGTTTCGCCTATTTTCAAGCAATGGGTTTATTAGGGTAGAGGAAATGCTATCTGCTTTCACTTTCTCAAATGAAATTAAAGCATCTATCGGGTTTTTCTTATCTTCTTTTGAGTGCTGAAAACTGAACAGGAAAATTGGATGGGGTCACGCCAATCTGCTCGAACAAATGATAGTGGAGAGAGAATATTCCTGTCAATGGGCTAAAGCTTTGAAAACTCTAGATATGGCCGAGCTGGCACGTTTGCGCCGCATTGAAGGTTGGAGCTGTAAGAGACTCGCAGATCACTTTAAATGTTCAACTTCAACGATTTTTGAGAAGTTGAGACTTTTAGGAGATCCCGATTCAATCATGCACAAGCGTTCTTAGCGCCGCTTTCTTTATCCTCTCGTGATCTTAATACATTGACTTTCATTGGTTCAATTATCAACATTAAGAAATGCGTGTTCTCTTCGGAATATTACTTATTCTACTTATAAGTTCAGTCTCAATCGCTGATAGTTGCATCGACTGGTTTGTTGCTTCAAAAATTGATTCGTCATCTTCAGATTGCGAAATGAATTGTAGTATTTTAGCCACAGATCTCGGAACTTTTGAGTGTCCAGGACGTTGTTCTGATTTTTGTAAGAAGCAAGCAAAGTGTGACAACGACTTATTCTGGAAGAAGCAGTTTGACGATAGACGACCCAAAAATTGGAGAAGTGACTTAGAACAGACCAAAGTTTGGTCTGAAGATGAAAAATCAAAAGTTCTTGAGACTCTAAACAAGATGCCAGATCTTTTTAAAATTTCTGCTCTAAAAGGAATTTTTAGAATGAAAACTTCTAATGGTTTGATGACTGCTCACTCACAAGTACATCAAAAAATTAGCTTTGAAAATATTGAGAAGCTTGAACTTGCAGTATCTTCTGAAAGAATAATAGATCAGATAGGTACTCCAGACGAAAAAAATAAATCTCAGGAAGGAAATCAAACTCTTGAAATATGGAACTATTTTAATCCGGGAGAGCCAAAAACCTTGGGCGCATCATTCACAGTGGATTCTAAAACAAAAAAGCTTCTCGACAAGATGTATATACCAAGACCTCAAGAGCCACAATACAAAATTGAATATTTGCAGAAGAAAGAGTTTTCAAAGTTAAATTTTGAAAAAATTCAGGCGGCACCTTGTGAAAAAATTCATTATGAAACAGATCCTTTTTTGATAGATCAGAATAGTGGAGTTATCGTGAGAATAAATCGTAAGACCAATGAAGTGGCTTCTATTGGATGGATTCGTCCTTCCGAAACTGAGAAGTTGAAAAAAGAGATCTTAGCAAAATGTGCCAAATAAAATTTGATGCGTTTTGATTTATTTTGTTTTCATGTTGATCTATTGTTACGGAGGATAAGTCGAAATCGTCCCACAAAAGTTCGCTTGAGTAACTTTGTCACTATTAGAAGTTTTTTTGCGAGTAAAAATTTACAATTTTCTCTATACGGTCTTTTATAAAGTGCATTGCCTCAGTTGTGTTTGTTCGATTGAAAGCGGCACCATGAATAGCGTCAACGAATGCCGATATTTTTAACAAATACTGGAGCTCCCTTTTTAGATAACTTTGGAGTTCGCTAGACGCTGTAAAAAGCATGTCTTCGAACAATTCTGTCGGTGACACCTCAAGTACAGAAATAATATCCTCCATGTCTTTGGAGCCCATGAAATCAGAGTTACCTCGTGACTTGAATGCTTCAATTTTTGACGCTAAAAAATAGGGGAGACTGAAAATGCGAACACTTACGGGCCTGCTTATGATCTCGATAGCGGATGAAATGCCTTCTTCATACCATTTATTGGTGAAGCCAAATGCAGAAATATCTGAGCTCATAATATCAATTTTAAAATTTTGATAGATCCAGCGGCAAGTGGGGGCCCCTTCACTTGTATCGTGCCTAAAGCCTTTTGAGCGAAGAGCCTTTTCGTTCAACGAATTTTTATTTCTTCCAATGACTTCCATGACTATATCGATATCTTCTGTAGGGCGAGCTTGTGACGAGTACACTTCTGGTAAATAAAATGGTAGTGTTGCTCCACCTACAAAGACTGCGTGCTCGTTGAGTTCTCCAAGAACTTTTGCAATCAATTTTATAGTTTCAATACTTATAATGTTTGAATTCATAGCTTTTTAATTTTTCGTTCTAAATATTGTTCGGCGAGTTTTCGCTCTCGGGCGCGACCGACTCGAAGAATTTCAATCGCTGACATAAGACCATAGAACTCTGAATCTTTAAGAGCAGCCTCTGCTAGGTTTGGATAAAATGGCTTTATTATCTGGCCTCTTTTTTTACCTTGAGAATAAGGCCACACATAGACATCATCGCCATTTTGAATGACCATCTTTATATGGGCTGGCGACGAAATTCCTGTTGGTATACCGACGGCAAGCGCGCCTATTTCTGCGGGAAAAATATATTTAATTGCATGAAGAATAAACTCGAGTGCGGATGATCGATTGACTCGTTTGTCATTTACTAATCTGGCTTTGCCCAGTCGTGCGAGCGCTTTCGCGATCTCGCCTTGTGAGATACTGAGCGCTTGTGCGAGTTCAACTTGGCGAATCTCGGAGTTGCTAACAAGGAGCTTTACTAGAATAGCAATGTCTTGCGGCTTTAGGGAGAGTGGTTGTTGCATACATAGGTATTATCGGTGAAATTCGAAAATTATTCAATATTCTGATATGGAATATTGAATAAACATGTCTTTTTATATACTTATACTGGAGGTTCGACCAGATTGACAAATGGATGCCTGGTCCAATCAATAAGCAACAATAGAGCTCCCCTTGATTTTATTCAGTTTCTTCAAAAAAGATCAACGCCTATTTTCGAATTAGTAGCACCTCTTTATCAAAAAGGCATGTCGATAACCGATATTGCAAGCGAGACAGGCCTATCAAGGGATTCGATTTGGAGTGTTCTCCGAAAACATAAACAGGAGCTCCGGCCGCAGGAGTCAGTGCCCTTCGAAAGATGGCGACAGGGAAATGGCAAGACAAAAGCACGTCCTCCATATGGCTTTAGTTTTTTTCAGGGAGCTGTCATCAAAGACCCTGTCGAATATCC
The DNA here is from genome assembly GCA_043784965.1 of Bdellovibrionales bacterium. Classification (GTDB taxonomy): domain Bacteria; phylum Bdellovibrionota; class Bdellovibrionia; order Bdellovibrionales; family JAMPXM01; genus JAYTQQ01. The sequence goes on along the minus strand of JAYVXS010000261.1, from coordinate 27,152 downwards.
CACGCTCCAATTGATTGGCAATCTATGGAAGCAAGGCTTGAGCATTAGTTCCATCGTTTTACATTTGAACTCCAAAGGCATTAAGTCTCGGATGAAAAAGCCTTGGAGCTACAATGTCATAAAGTCTACGATCAAAAGAATTCAAGATGGATCGACGAAGCATTTGGTCTCGTCCAAACAATCAAAGAAATCTAAAAACAAAACTTCGGAGGTAGAAAATGAATCTCGATAAATTATTTGCTTGGGTAATAAGTCTTGTAATTTTGAGTGCCAGCATTGGCAAAATCAATGCTCTTCAGGCCTGGATCTGGAAGTCGCAGGCCCAAAGCATTTACAACTCAAGGACATCAACTTGGGGTAGTCCGAGATTCTTCCCGCCTTTAGTGAAGAAATGAAGGTTTGGAATCTTCGGATATGGATTTTACTAATTTTATTCGAAAAATTATGCAGCTAACTTCCTATAGTTTTGGGAGAGTAGATGAGAATGATATCTAGATAGATAGGCATTAGCATTGTAACGTGAGATGCCTGTGTCACTTAAATGGCATATCATAAATTCACCAGAACTCGAGGGAACCGCATAAAATCTAATTGCCGCTTCTAGGCAGTCTTTGAAGACGACGCCAAACGACTCATGTGCCCACATATCCATTTTTAAAATATCTATACTGAGCGCTATTTCCAGTATTTCTCTTTTTCTATAATCCTTTTCATCTATTGTATGTGGCGTTTTTATAACCTCATTATATAGTCCAGCTAGATATTGCCATTTACTATGAATTGATGTTTTTTCCTTCCAAAAAACTCCGCCACAAATACTTCCAAATGTAATTATAGTTCCCATCCAGATTGAAATAAGGTCGTCAGGCTTCATTTTTGAAATTTTATCGACAAAAATACATAAAAAAGGGAGCATAAAAAGTAAAAAAATGAGCAACAGAATTGCGGTGAATTGTAATGAGGCTATAAATCGAAGGTTGGCGTAGACTCGATTGCGATATCCACACATTTCATGCTTGCCTAAAATAGCAACTTCAAAGACTTCATTAAACCAACCGAATGGATCTTTTGTAATAGACGGGAGAATCTCTATGATTCTAACGAATTTTTCATCTTGAAGCGGATCTGTGTGCATTCGATTTCTTCCGGCGAAGCGTGTTTTTGCAAGTGGTTACAGGCGAGTGTCGATTTCAATCCAACTTCTCTCCTTCTTCGGTATTTTATAAGTCCAGCTCAAATAATAAATAAAAAAATATTTCTCATTTTGAGATGGAGGGTATGAGGTCTATCTTAATAAGAGTTGGAAAACATGTTTACCTTTCAGAAATTGATTTTTTGTCTGAATATCTCTGATTCAATTAAATCTCACCTTTGAAGTTCAGGCTCAGGAGTTTTTCTGAACTGGACGCTTCAAAATTGGCTTCATTACATTTTTTGCAAGAATAGCAACAGATGTAATGACGCCTGAGAAAAGGGCACCACCGACCCCTACCATAACGATGTCTTGACCTGTAAGATAAAAGTTCTTTAGTGGCGTGTGGGCGCGCAGCCATTTTGCTTTTAGGCGTTCGGGAGTATGTTCGAGGCCATAGATTTCGCCATTCTGATAATTGCTGAAGTGACGTGTGGAGAGTGGAGTCGAGACTTCACAATGATCAACGAAGTTTTTGATCTGAGGGACAGCTTTATACAACTTTTCAAGCAATGCCTCCTGCCACAATGCTTTGAAATTTAAATAGTCATCTCCACGGTTTGACCATTGTAGATCTTTCCACTTCTCCACCCATTCAAATGGACAGGGTGCAATTACTTGAATGGTTGATCGATTTGGATGAACGACGGGCCATGTAGGATCTTTTGCGGAAGGAAACGAAATATAAGCCATAATTGGCGGCAGACAATGTTTTTCATTGAGTTTTTCATATTCGTTATCAATCCTGAATGAATCATAAATCCAAATGTTTCTTTTAGGGAGATTTAGCTGTTGGTCTGAAGCATTCAGTCCGACGTAAAGGCACACATGTGCCATCGAAGGCTTTATCTGATCCAAACCATTAGAAATACTCACGGGCAATGGTATCGACTGTGGCCAAAGTTTTTTAAATGAATTGCGGGCTCCCACATTACTGACCACATTCTTCGAAAAAAGTTTTTCTCCATTGCTGAGTTGTACGCCGATTGCGCGGCATCCATCTGTTAGGATCTGGGTTACTTCAGCATTTAATCTTAATTCTCCGCCGCGTTTCTCAATGCCATTGATAATGGTGGAGCTAATTGCACGAGCCCCACCAATTGGGTAACTTGCGCCTTCAAGGTAATGCATTACCAACGCGGCATGGATTGCAAAACTGCTTTTTTTAGGAGGAAGGCCATAGTCTCCGCATTGCGCGCACAAAACTGCAATCAACTGCTCATTTTGAAATAACTCGCTTAAGACTTCATGCGTGGTTCTTTTTGAAATGGACAAAAATCGAAAACGCATAAAAAAGCCAATGGTCCAACTTAGAAACCATGGCATCGAACGTTCACCGAAAAATATCCCCGAGCAACTTCCTGCGGCTTTTATTAATTTGAAGTACCGGCGAAGACCCTGCTCATCATTTGGAAAATATTTGATTAACTTCTCTAATTGGCGATCTGAGCCAGCAATGAAATCGTACGTATTACCGCCGATAACCATTCTGTCATAGATGTCGTCCATTGAGCTCCACTTCAATTGCGAATCAGTGACATAATCAAAAAGTCGACTCATTAAATTCTTAGGATTACCAACCTGTCCGACATAATGAACTCCCACGTCCCACTCAAAGCCCTTACGCTTAAAAGTGTGACTGAAACCACCTGGAGTTGAGTGTCTTTCAAGGATGAGAACTTTTTTACCATGACGAGAAAGCAAGGCTGCTGTAGTTAGCCCTCCGATACCCGAACCAATTACAATCGTGTGATAGCTAGCTGCATCTTTGCTAAAAGACATAGGTCCAAGCAAGATTCATTATTGAGCTACAATAGGAATATTAAGATTGAAGGGGGAAACGACTTTCAATTTTTCAGCTCCCTCAGAAGAATTATAGATTGGATCAATTATCAAAATTGCTGTGCTTGCAACGCCACGGACTGTGTCGATTGGAAAAATAAGAAGCTTTTTAGCTCTAATGCCGGCCATCATTTCTGTAGTTGAGCCGGTATTTTTTAGTGATACTTTAATTCCGTTATATGAAAGTTGATAGGCTGAATCTTTAATCGTAATTGGGTGTTGGTAATTGTTAGTAATGTAAATTTGCAGGTCAATACTACTGGGCTTTTTCTTAACCCATTCTACTTGCACGATCACGCCACCTTTCCCGGCTGTTTCACTGCTGCCGACAAGCTCTCCCTGATTAAATTTTGTTTTGCTGTGCATGCAGCTGATACTGAGAGCCATTACGAATATGGAAACTAAAGCAAACGTCGCTAATTTATTCATTTGTTGACCTTTCAAGATTCGAATACTGCTAATAATTTTACATTAAGAGAATCATTTCTGAATATACTGAGACATGCATAGCGATCGAGTCAATACTTTGAATTGATATTCCATGGAAAGGGCCTCAAGAATAAAGCTCTGAAGAGTTTTTGTGAAAGGCATTAGGGACCTCATGCTTCTGCTATCATGCAAAAGTAAAATGCTGCCTGGGACAATATTTTTTAAAGATTTTATTGCACGGGCCTGGGTCCAACTGAAAACAGCATCGTAAAAACGGACATTCCACAATATTAAAGGCATTTCAAGTTGATTTAGGGCCCAATGAAGCTCAGGAGTATGAATTCCAACAGGAGGGCGAAACCCGACGCTAGAAGTGACGCCATAATCTTGCAAAACCTCTTCAGACTTTTCAATCCAGTACTTCATATAAGACTTGCCAGAAAAAAAAGCTTTGTATTTGTGATCTAATGAGTGATTTCCAATGGAATGTCCCTCTTTAATTAGGCGTCTGACTATCAACGGCGCCTCAACGATTTTGTTGGCAACTAAAAAGAAAGTCGCATTTATCCCATTTTCTTTAAGAACATCTAGAATAATTGGCGTCGTTTCATTGTTTGGGCCATCATCAAAAGTGAGAAATATTTCTTTATTTTCAGTAGCGATCCTTCGAATAGTTCTTGGCTTTATTGAACTCATTCGATTTCTTTCATAGAAAAACCTAGGGGCTTGAGTATAGAAACATTTGCATTGAGAGGTTTCAATCCGCTAGCTCGAGCGGCCTCACAATTTGCGATCAAAAGTACGTATGCCCCTTCTGGCGGGCCTTCATAACCTAAAATACCGCTATCAGTTTCCACGTTCACTACGAAAACATAAGAGCATATGCCACTTGAAAGCATTAATTCTGCTAAACTTAACGAATCGCAAGCAAGATTGTCCGGATGACTTGTTGTAATGACTGGACCGGTTAACCCGTAGTGGAGCGCTATCATTCCCGCGGACGAATTGTGCAGACTGTTTTGAAAGAGCAAGGGACGCGCCAGCTTGGATTGATCCCAACTCAATAAAAAATCTTTAGTTGATTCAAGTTCTCCGATTATCGAGCCCACAACCAGGCCAATCCTTGTTTTATCTTCTTTCGTGAAAAATGCTTTTATCGGCTCTAAACACAAATCAAATGCTGCGCACGAAAGGATCATTTTACGAGTTGCCTTTCTAAACAGTGGGTCTTCAGATTTAACTTTGATAGAGACGGAATTTGCTTGAGATAAATTAATGACGGAGTATTTCATTATGTTTGACTCAAGATGATTGACGCGTTCATTCCACCAAAACCAAGTGTGCTCTTTAGAATATGCTTTAGGTTCATCGCTTGATTACTTTGCATTAGGCGAATCGGAATTTTAGGATCATGATTGATTAAACCAAATGACTTCAGCGCCCTCTGTTCTTGTAGGGCTTTCACGCAAAGAATAGATTCAAGAGCGCCTGACGCACCGAGAGCGTGCCCATGTACCCATTTTGTAGAACTCACGGTTGGCATTTGTTCGCCAAAACACTGGTGAATTGCTTTTCCTTCAGCCATGTCGTTCTGTTCTGAACCAGTTCCGTGAGCATGTATCCAAGAAATATCACTAGCTTCGAGATTTGCGCTTTGTAATGCCATCCTCATAGATCTTAAGCTTCCCAGGCCTTCTGGGTGAGGCCCTGTCATGTGATAGGCGTCTGTACTCAGGCCAAAACCAGAAAGTCTTGCTAGAGGAAAGTTTGATGTAGCATCTGATTCTAAACAAAGAAACGCTGATCCCTCTGAAAGATTAATTCCGCGACGATTTAAATCAAAAGGCATTGAGGTTTGATCTGAAAGAAGTTTCAGGCTCTTAAACCCTTCGATTGTGAGTGGGCATAGGGTTTCAATCCCCCCAACTAAAACTCTTTTTACTTTTTTTTGTTTGAGCCAGAGATATGCGATGCCTAGCGCTTGCGTGGCAGCGGTACAAGCTGAAGCAATGAGTAATCTCTCCCCATTAAAATCTAAAACCTGACACAAGTTTTCAAGAAGAGAGCCAATGGGCTGATAGCGAAATGATTTTGTGAATTCAGAAAATTCGATACGCTTTTGCAAGTAATCAACTAAAACATGATCCCATAATTCAATCTGACCAGTAGTAGATGCTAAAATAAATCCATCATCGGAATTAAGTTTTGACCAGCCTGAATGCTCAAGAGCCTCATTTATTGCGGTCAAGCCGAAGCGCATGGCCCGACCGCGATGAGCGATGGAATCAAATTCGCTCGATTTTAAAAATTTTTCGTAAATTGGAGTTTCCGAAGGAAAATCAGAAATGGCGCCCAGGCCATTTTCAATACTAGACCGCTCTTCAATACAACTTTTCCAAAGTTCATTTGCATTTTTACCGGCGCATGTGATGGCACCATAACCGGTCACAGTAATCATTGGGCTCTTTTTGATTCAATAAAGTCGACGATCGTACCAATTGTTCGAAAGTGTGTTTTGCCCATTTCGGCATCTTCGACTCGAATTTTATAGTGATGCTCAATCGTGACCACTACCTCGAGAATGTCTACCGAATCCAATGCGAGTCCATTTTCTCTCAATGAGGTGTCTGTCGAGACACTTTTCGCATCCACATGGCGCAATTGAACGGCGTTCAGTATAAGTGAGATTACCTCATTGGTCAGTTCGGCTTTCGTCATAACTTATGCTCCAGAAAGAGGGCAATTTTAAAGACTACTATATTAATATTGATGTCTCGGATCAACTAGGTAATCATTGGATTTTAATAGTTTTCTATCAAATATTGTTTATTGAGGGTCAATGCGTTACTCCAGCCACGTTTATTTCGTATTCCACCTTCAATTTGTCTTGTCGACATTGCTGTTTGGAAGCTCGTTGGGTGCTTTTATTGTAGATGTTAGTGAGGCCAAGCTGGAGAAGGCTCTTGAAAAGTATCGTGATATTGTGACCCTAGAAAGTAAATTTACCCAAATTAAAAAGTTAGTAGACACTGAGATAACGCTTAAGTCAGAAGGTCAATTGAAGGTCATTGCTCCTGACACTATTGTTTGGCAAATCGACAAACCTTCTCGAATTGTCGTCACTTTGAGGACTAAAGAAATTCAAATTGAAAGTGGTGAGGGATCAAGCAAATCAATTCAAAAGTTTAAACGAAATGAAAAGTCTAAATCGGAGGCCTTTGAGAAGGATATTCAGGCTTTAATGATGTGGCTTAAATTTGATCCCCATGCACTTATAAGTGACTACAAAATAACTCAATCAAGTTCTGAGGTATTCGCATTTGAACCAAAGCATCTAATGATCTTTAAACATATTGAATTACATTTAGCATCCTCGGGTTATGTACGAGAAATGCTCCTGACTGAGAATTCTGGAGACACGCTTGATATTTTTTTTGATCATATACTTGTTAAGCGCAAGGAAGCTCCGAAGGCAAGATGAGCAAGAGTAATTTCCAAAACGCGCGACGGTTACATTTTTTACTCTTGGTAATGTTTATTTTTGCAACGGCAGTTACCGCCGTGTCTTCGGCTGCGCCATCATGGTATGATCAATCTCACAATATATTTGTTCCGGAAAAAGTGAAGAGTGAGTTAGTTGGAATTCGAGAGTTTCCAGTTTTTTGGTGGAATTTTATAGTATTACAATTAAATGAGGACCAGCTAACTGAAGAGAGCGCTCAGGTCATTCAGGGCGCCTGTCGTAATTTTGCAACGTCACAAATGGAAAATATCGAGAAAATTTCTTGTGGCTTTCAATTAAAGCTTTATTCAGAACTTCTAAATCAATGGGCAAGAGATTACCCACGCAGGCATGACGCACCATCCATTAGTTCTCTAAAGACTTCTATGAGCCAGGCATTAGCAAAAGCTTCTCTCCCTTTGCCAAAAGAATTGTTAGATTTCCTTCGCGTTGATCCTTTAAACTCGATAGATGAATTTAGAGGCATTTTGGAGGCTCATTCGGTTGTTAAATTTGAACAATTTCAGGGCATATATTTTGATAGAATCACTCATCGAGCTCTAATTGCAGTTCAATTCAAATTTTCGCCGGCGCAAACCGTATTGACACATGAGACTCTCGAGAGGATTCAAATTTTTTGTCAAAATAATAGGATTTGTAATTCTGCATATTTATTGGGGCCTCATGCTTCAACCAATGAAAACGAATCTCAAATTCGCCAAGATTTAAATATTGTTTCGTGGTTTGGATTGGCGCTATTAGTTGGATTTGTTTTTTTAGTTGTGAGTACTGGCCGTGCCCGCTTGGTGCTCTTGATTCCACCCCTAACCATTGCCGTAGTTTTTTCAACACTTCTAACAGTTTTAGTATTTGGTCGAATTCATGGCCTCACGCTTTCTTTTGGGCCAGGTATTGTAGGGTTGTGCATGCATTACGGTTTGCAGGCGGCATTTAGTTTTGGTGATGATAAGCGAATTTGGCGGGCAAATTTCTTTGGCATTCTGACTACATTAGCAATACTTTTGGCTGTGATTTGGAGCCAAATTCCACTTATTAAACAGATTATGTTTTTCTCTTCGGTCGGACTGGTCATTGGATTCACATTTTTTTATTTCTTGCATAAATATTTTCCTTTGCTGTTTAGAACAAGGCCAATTCACATCCGTCTTCCACAAATAAAATCATTGCAAATATTAATGCTGGCTGTTGGTGGGTTTGCATTTATTGGATTTTTTATGTTAAAAATAAACTTTGGAATCCAGCAACTGAACTATGAAAGTTTAAAAAGTTCAACTCTGAGCCGTTGGTTATATGAGAGTTCTGGAATGACACCGCCGCTTATTCATTTTTTTAATCCTGAAAAATCGTCGCAGGGATCTAGTTTTCGAGGTATTCTTGATCAGGCTAAGGCTGAACAAGAATGGGCGAGTTCAAATGGCTTAAGTTTAAGTTCGGTCAATGAATTCTTGCCAACTGTTCAAGAGCAATTGAAACACCTTTCCACTTGGCAAAAGCGATTCTGTAGTACGGATCCAAAATTTAAGCCCAATACCACTAGATTTAGTTTGGTTGAGCAGAAGTTTTTCGCGCCTTTTTTTTCAAACTTAGAATGTCAAGAATTGAAGCCAAACGGTTTAGATTCCAGCAGCTCGATCCCAGCTTATCTAAAAGACTTTAGCTTTGAGAATAGTTGGATTTCACTTTGGAGCCCTCATAGCGCTGCTGAGATTTTGAAAATAAAATCCAAATATCCTGATTCCAGTTCACTATCCGAAATCGTCTCGAATTTTCCGAAAGTTTTGTCACAGGAGCTTATATGGATGGTGCCAACTGCATTTATTTTGGCCTTTATGCTTCTAATCATTTGCTGTGGTAATATTGTGACAGCCGCGTTGGCTCTTATTCCTTTTTTTACCGGGATGGGGCTTTTTTATATTGTGGCTCTTATTAGTCACTGGCCAGTTACGTTCATTAGTTTTATCGGTTTTATTAAAGTGTTCGGCTTTAGTCTGGACTATGGGATTTTTGTCACTGATGTGCTTGTTGCCACTGATAGAGCTCATGAGGAGGGTGTGTGGTCAGCCCTTGGTTTCAATAGCATTTCAACGACGCTCGGATTTTTACCTCTTATTTTTTGCGCTCATCCAGTTCTGAAGCAGTTAGGTGAGGTTTTGGTTTTTGGCTCAATAGGGAGTTATTTTGGAGCGGTTTGGGGTCTCACGCCTTTTACTAAAATATTAGCGAGTAAAAGGTGTGGCCGATGATTCGGATAACGATGGGATTCTGTTTTTTATTTTTGTTTTTCTTTACATTTGTTCTTTGGACCTATCATGTAGGCGTTTTCCATAAGCCAATTGGATCACAATTGCGACTAGCCAGTATTGATCAAAGCATTTGGATACCGAGGCAAGAGGCTGGAATCCATCAGCTAATAGTTTTTGGCTCACCATTTGAAATTGGATACCGTGCAGGTCAACATACGTCAGAACTTCTTCGTATGGAGGAGTCCGAGCTTGTAAAAAGACTTCATCAAATAGTCCCAGAGGAAGTTTTTTTGCGCGGACTGATACTTTTTGCTATGCAATGGTTTGATGGAGTCGAGAAATTTTTTGAACCTTGGATGATTGAGGAAATGTACGGCATCTCTTTATCGTCGCCGAAGGATTTTGATAATCTCGTAGACTCATTCACTCGCCAGGTTGCCTATCATGGGATCCATGAAATTGGCCAAATGATGGTGGACCAGAGCGGCGACGATATGGGCTGCACTGTCGTCGCGCTACCATTCAGGAATTCTTGGGTCTTAGGACGAAATTTTGATTTCGAAGGTGGAAGGATTTTTGACAAAGAAAAAATTCTTAAGTGGGTGTTTCCCGAAAGCAAGAATGCTTATGTTTCTGTTATCTGGGCGGGTATGGTTGGCGCAGTGACAGGTGTAAATGAAAAAGGAATATATATTTCGTTAAATGCCGCCGGGAGCAGAGATTTTCGACGTTTCGGGACGCCGTCGACCCTCGTATTGGCAAAAGCTTTACGTGAAGCCAATACTGCCAGTGACGCATTAAAAATTATTGAGTCCGCACAGATATTCATCACAGATATTTTTGTGCTTTCTGATTCTAAATCCGGCGAACTTTATCGAATTGAAAAATCCCCACAGCATACTGAAATAATTCAATTGAAAGAAAAGTCTATAGTCACGAACCACCTCATTTCAGACTATTGGAAAAATGATCCGATTAATATTTATCGCAGATTGGAACTTACCTCTGGATTTCGGGAACAAAGAGGAATGCAACTTTTGGGGAGGTTGCATCTAAGCTCAGATCAAAAGGGTCGAGATCTAGAGATATCAGCACTAGCAATTCTTCGCGATAAGAGCTCAATAGATGATAAGATCCTAGATTTAGGAAATCGTAGGTCCATTGATGCGTTGATTGCGGCGCACACGGTTGTTTACAATGCTTCAGAAGCACGCTTTTATGTGGGCAAAGGCCCCGCTGTAGCTGGAGCTTTAATTGGTTATGATTTAAATGCGTCCTTTAAAAATAAAATGCCCATTCGAATTGATGATTTACCTGAAGATCCATTTGTCACTCCTGAAGTATTTTCCGGAGTCAGAACGTCCGCTCAAATGAGTTCCGAGGCAGAGTTTTTAGTTAAGCATCATCGATGTGTCGAAGCACGTAAAAAATTGGAAACAATTTCCAAGCCAAATGACGAACACAGCCATTACTATTCAGCACTTGGCGATCTCCTAATCTGTGAAAACAAGAGTGAAGAAGCAAAGCTTGCATATGCACATGCCCTTGCTTTAAATCCTGCATATCCACACACCGTTCTGGAACTTCAGAGGAAAATACATTGAAAAGTTTCCTTCATATAGTTATTGCCATTTTCGCTCTAAACTCTGGATGCATACATAAGCCCGTGCGGCCGTTGATCAAGCGAGGGGAGATGCTCTTTCCTAGTGGAATCTATCGGCAAAGCATAGCCGTTTCTATTATTCCAGAAAATGTTGATTCACCCAAGGAGTTTCATTTCGAAGGTGTTGCGCAAACTGACGAAGGTCAAATTAAGCTCACGGCACTTTCTCCGTTGGGTGCAAGCATTTTTCGACTAACCGATGATCTCAGAACTGACAAAATCAAAATTGAAATTTTCACAAGTTCGCTTCAAAAATTTGAAAAGCAGTTTTTGGAATACTACAGGCTGATGAAGATTTTATTCATAGTCTCACTATATAAGAGTACAAATGACTTCAAAGTTCTTCAAAAGAACAGTGAGGGTTTTCCGGCACGAGCTGAAATCATCTATCAACAACAAGTAAATGAATTCACTTTTGAACATTACGATGAAAGAAAACTACCTGAAATTATAGAAATCAAGAATCCAAAAGTTAAAATAAAAATTGACCTAATTGAATATAAACAGATGAATGAATAATTTTAAACGTTTCTTGTCTAAATTATTACAAGTTTCATTTTTCTTGATCCTTTTCTATTGGACATTGGATATGTTGTGGCGACGTTTGATTAAAGAACAAATTCCAAGCCAGGCCTCAGGAATAGTGGTATACTTAGTTCTTCTAATAAATAGTGTTCTCTTGTTTTATCTTCTTCAAAGATGGGTGAAGCAGGCCTTGTGGACCAAAAAGAATAAAAATTAAACCATTGGTGAGGATATTTACGAATCATTTCAGAAAGGTGGTCTGCATACTCCTGCGCCCATATCGAGAGCTGGCACTCACGCTCATACTCGGTGGAATAAATATAAAGTTTTGCTGGCGAAGCATAGAAGTCGTACCGCCTGTCAGTCTCTTTAAATCCAAAGGTAAAAATTAAGCTAGCCTGGGTGGCGGCTGCGAGGCGAAAAGGTGTTACATCTATCGGAGCAAGTTTCCCCAAAAGTAAAACCAACATTATTCTATTACTCAGCGGACGATCGCCCATTATGCCAAGAGTTTTTCCTCTTCTTAAGATTTCATGGATTTGAAAGATGGGTTGCGGAGTATTGCTCATATTGACTGATGCAACGGCGGAATCCTCACCCTTTATTTCTTGAAAGCTATCTTCTTGAGCTTGAAACTCAACAATGTGGACGTCACTTGAGAAGCCGTGGTATTTTAAAAGTGAGGAGGCCAAATCCCAGCCGCCCATATGAGCGCCCAAGAGAATTAGACCTTTAGAATGCTTGCCACCCTGTTTTATGTTTTCAAGGCCATGCGGAGTACTTTTGAAGTAAGGGTAAACTTGAAAATTCTGGAATACTCGGTCCATTAAGATTTGTCCAAAACGATAGAAGTGTCTGAGAATATTTATTTGTCGTTTTAACCAGGTTTGTTGAGGCATTAAAATTGACCAATATTCCTGAAGAGATTTTCTTGCACTAGGAGCAAATAGATAGAAGTAAGGAACCACGAATAAAAGACAGAAATAACCAGCATTCAATCCAAGTCTATTCAATGTAAATTTTAGAAAAGCATTGCCAAATTTTCCTCCTCTAGATTTACCGTTCCAATTGGGTTTATTTTTTGGCTTTTCTGAATGGTATCGGAGAGTAAAAACATAAAAGCTAAGGCCAATCAAACTGCCTAAGGCGGCACCTAGAATCAGAGAGCCAATGAGCCAACTGAAAAAATGAGAACGACCGAATTCAAGCCAGGAATGTAATGTACCATTTACAGGAAAACTTTCAATTGGAGCACTCATCCCCCCAAGGTGCCTCAAATAGGTACCAAATTTAATTGAGAAATATATGATGAGCGGTGCAAGTGGTGGAATTGAAATCTGTGAACCCAGAAGTAAAATCGCGGCGTTTAGTCGAAAAATAAATGAAAATGCGGCGATTATAAGTGTGTGTAAACCAAAAAACGGAGTGCAACCAATCCAAACGCCTAGTCCTAGCGCAGTTGCCGAAGCTCTTGGCGCCCGGTGAGACTTTAGGAGCGTCATAATCACGAGCAGTGTATTGAGAATCGAGATGCGTACATTGTCCCAAAGTTTATCGAAATGGCTGACTCTTTCGCTTTTAGGTGGATAATAAACTTCTATATCAATATCTCTAACATTGACTCCTTTCCACATGAGGCGCACTAAGACCTCGATTTCAAAATCAAATGATTTACAAAAGAACTTCATATTTTGAAGAAAGAACAGTGGGTAAATTCGAAAGCCACTTTGTGAATCTTTGACCGCATGATTAGTCTGAAAATGCACCCAAAAATTTGAAAAAGTTCTTCCAAACTTGCTGACACCGGGGACATTGGCTGTCTGAAGTTTCCTGGCACCAACGATTAGATCCCATGGGTGTGATTTCGCTTGAGACAAAGCTTTCGAAATCTCAGTAACTAAATGTTGCCCGTCCCCATCAAAAGAAAAAAGATGAGTGAATCCTTTTTTGACACTGTGTGCGATTGCATATTGTAAAGCGGCACCCTTTCCTTGATTTTTTGACAGCCTTAGGATTTCAATTCGACCACTTTTGAGCGCGACTCGAATTGCTTCTTTGTTTTGATCTGATTGGAATAATTCAAGAACAGGAGTTTTTGACCCGTCATCAACAATTATGATTGGAAGCTGAGTTTCAGTTAAGATTTGCCCCGTAATCCCGGCAATCGTAAGTGGGTTATCGTAGATGGGTATGCAAAGACAAACACGTAGAATCATACTCTTACTTTTCTCAATTCCATGGCTTTGCTTAGTTCATTATCAATTCTTTTTTTCACTTCTTTGCAAAGCAGTTCAGCACTCTGAAATTGGCTGGAATCAATTGGCCTTAGTATTTGGGCCCTTAGAGGCTTGCGATATAAAATGCCTAAGTAAGATTTTGGCCAAGCTTGATCAGTGTTAATGAAGACGATTGGAAAAATTTGAATCTTTTCTTGAATTGCAATATGAAATGGAGCAATTGAGAAATGTAATGTTCCTTGATGCCCCCAAGCGCATCTGGTCATCTCGGGGAAAATATGAATTGTCTGGCCGGCCCGTAGGCAATGACGAACTTTTTCTAGTGCCTGTAAAAAGCTATCGAGATGGCCTCGGCTAATTGGGATTTGCCCAGTGACCCTCATCATGATTCCTAAAAATGGAATGAAAAAAAGGCTGCTTTTTGCAAGTATTTTGATTCCTTGAACGTGAGCAAGTAAAATAAAAACATCAAAATGCGATCGGTGATTTGAAATAAGGAGGCGTCCCGCAGTCCCAACTTTTTGGGAAGGTAGCTCAAGATTCACCTTAGCATTTAGCCAAAACTGGATTTTCAAGAGAAAATTGATGCCTCGAACAAGGACCAATTCGTGATATTTTTTTAGACTTGGAAATATAAGCGCTAAGAAAAAAAATGGAAAATAAAGACCAAGTACGAGGAAGCTGCCAACAACTAATATTGAAAACAAAAAGTAGATGAGCCAAAACTTTGATGAGTAAACTAGAAATAAGCTTTCAGGGCCTCCTTTAGAGGGTTCTGAGAGAGACTGGTGAATTTGATTTTTGACTATCATTTGAAATCTCGCTAGCATATTGAATACTTTGCACCTAAATAATGCTCTTAACTCTAGGATAGTAATGTGGATGTTGCCAAGGGCTTATCGCTTATAACCGGCAGTTCTTCAGGTATAGGCAGGGCCATCGCCGTACGCCTCGGACGCGATGGTTTTCGCGTTTTAGCCCACTATAATACTAATTTTGATGGTGCCCGCCTCACTCAAAAAACCATTCAGGATGCCGGTGGTATTTGTGAACTTTTGCAGTTTGATATTACGAAAAAGGAGCAAGTCGAAGAGTCACTGGATGCATTTTTCAAGTCGCAAAGTCCAGAAATACAGCTTGATATTCTAGTTAATAATGCGGGGGTTCACCGCGACAATATGCTTGGCATGATGTCTGATCGCGAATTTGACAATGTTATACAAACTAACGTTTATGGAGCATTTTACCTAACAAGGTATTGTGTGAAACGTATGCTTCGTCAAAGGTCTGGTTCTATTGTAAATATTGCTTCCTTAGCCGGACAGACCGGTAATATTGGCCAGTTTAACTATGCGGCGAGTAAGGCTGCAATCATTGGTATGACTAAATCTTTAGCAATGGAAATGGGGGCACGCAATATTCGGGTGAATGCCGTAGCGCCAGGGTTGATTGAAACTGAAATGCTAGGTGGTTTGCCAAATCTAGAGGAATTTAAAAAACGTATCCCCTTGGGTAGATTTGGTAGTCCTTCAGAAGTGGCCGGCGTTGTTTCATTTTTGTGCTCTTCAGATGCCAGTTATATGAGCGGAGCGACTCTTAGTGTGAACGGCGGGTTATTTCCAGCATGAGTAAACATGCGGATATTATAATCATCGGTTCTGGAATATCGGCTCTGACAAGTGCTGCACTATTATCAAAAAGCGGCAAATCAGTTATAGTGCTCGAAAAATATATGAAGCCTGGCGGATATATGCACAGCTTCAAGCGCGAAGGTGTGAGCTTTGAGACTGGGGCCCATTATTTCGGAGCATTAGGCGAGCGCCAGCCCTTTCGTATTTTGCTCGAATATCTTGGTGTATATCGAGCAGATTTATTTGTAAAACTCAATCCCGCAGCTTTTGATGTTTTTTACTTCCCAGAAGGTAAAATTAACTTTCCTCAAGGGTATGAAGAAGTCATTTCTGAATTGCAGTCCATTTTTCCGAATGAAAGGGAGGCGATTCGTAGTTATTTTGAAAAAGTTCGACAAATGGTTAAGCACTTTCCAACTTATGACTTTAACGATACTCCGAACATAGAGATGAATGCTGAGGCCATGGAAGTCTCATTGGCGTCAGTGGTTGAGAGCATAACCTCCAATTCAAAATTACAAAGTGTTTTTTATGCCTATTGTGGTCTGCATGGGGTGCATCCACAAGAAGTTGCCTTTGGCCTACATTCTTTGGTTACGGACTCGTTAATTCAGGGCCCCTATGGCCTTAAGAAAAATGGCGACAGTTTAACTGACGAGTTTGTAAATCGTATTCGTAAAAATGGTTCGCAGGTATTAGTACGCCAAAATGTAAAGAGCCTTCGATTAGGCGGTGGATCAATTAATGAAGTTGAAACTGATACTGGCGAAAAATACACTGCCGATTGGATCATTTCATCAATTCATCCGAAAGCGACCTTTCGCTTACTTTCTGATCCGAGTGTATTGTCTAATGCATTTACTGAACGCCTTGGTGGCATGCGAGAAAGCAAGGGTTTATTCGGCTGTTATGGGATCAGTGAACAAAGGCCAGCATTCGATTCCAAAAGTAATTATTATTTTTTTGGTTCATCGGACCCTCGAATGATTTTTGAGTCGCAGAATTTTGGTGCTGACCCGATGGGGGTTTTCATGAGTCCTTCACTTCGGGATTGGTCAGGTGAAATGAAACAATTCGGGTTGAGTTTTCATTGTGAAACTCCTTGGGAGTGGTTTGAGAAATGGAAGGGCGGTCGCCCTGGCGAAAGGTCTGCGGAATACTTGAAATTCAAAAATAAATATGCTGGACAGATGCTGAGGCTTGTTGATCGATACATTCCCGAGCTCTCCGAAACTCTGACTTATCGAAATACATCAAGTCCGCTGAGTAATTTTCATTTTAACGGCTCAGAAGAGGGATCGCCGTATGGCATATACCATTCGATTCAAAATACTGGTGCTCGGGCAGTAGGCCCGCGAACCAAAGTGCGAAATCTTTTGCTTACTGGACAAAGCTGTCTTTTTCCTGGTCTCATGGGCGCGGCTATTTCAGGACTGAGGACAACTGGACATATACTTGGTTTAAAATCAATGGTTACAGATTTGAAAATGATGAGGGATGCTTGATGAGAGTTTTTGTAACTGGAGCAGGGGCTATTTCTTCACTAGGAAATGGTGTGGATGATTTTTTCGGTGGATTAGTTCGAGGGGATTCGGGAGTACGTTATTTTTCTGAGTGGTCCCAATATACAGGTCTTAAGAGTCATCTGGGTGCGCCAGCTTGTGAATATGAAGTTATGAAGTTACCAAGGCAAGTGAGGCGGAGTATGTCGCGCATGTCTGAAATGGCAGCGCTTGCAAGTTTTCAAGCTCTTCAGCAAGCGGACATTTCGCTTGGCGAGAATCTCAATACGCCAAGAACCCTGATCTGTATGGGTTCAACCACAGGTAGCCCATGGGCCATGGAATCCTATTTTAAAAAACTTTTTGAAAAGAATGGACCTGAGGGGCAGTTATCAACCTCATTTTTTAAGATTATGAACCATTCGGTAGCGGCAAATGTGGCTGCAGCGTGTGATTTCAAAGGTGCGCTTCTTTCTCCTTCCTGTGCATGCGCCACTTCTACTCAGGCAATCATAATTGGATGGGAAATGATTCAATCAGGTCTTTATGACGTTGTGATTGCCGGAGGAGCTGACGAATTACATTTTACTACGGCTGCTGTTTTTGATGTGGTTCAAGCAGCTTCAACTAAATATAATGATCGTCCAGATTTTGCGCCTAGGCCGTTTGAAAAAAATCGTGATGGACTGGTTGTTTCGGAAGGGGCAGGCATTGTCATTTTAGAATCTGAGCAGCATGCATTTAAGCGAGGGGTAAGGCCTTTAGCTGAGGTTCTTGGTGGCAGCTACCTTTGCGATGGTACGCATATGAGTCAATCAAATGCGCCAACGATGTCTAAAACAATGGTCGCAGCTCTTCAAAAGGCGAATTTAAATGCAGTTGAAATTGACTATGTAAATGCTCACGCCACCGGAACTCAGCACGGGGATAGCGAAGAGGCGCAAGCCATTTTTGAAGTTTTTGGCAGCAAGACTCCGGTGAGCAGCTTGAAGGGTCATATGGGACATTCTCTAGCTGCTTGTGGAGCTTTGGAGGCAATCGCAAGTATGAAAATGATTGAAAAAAACTTGTTAATTCCTACAAGAAATCTTATTGAGATTGATCCTGACTGCTCAAAAATTAATCTATTTAGAGAGAATATATCCATTAGAACGCGGCGTGTTTTAAGTAATAATTTTGCATTTGGCGGCATGAACACTTCTTTGATACTCTCCTACGTATAATCAGGGCCATTTAAATGTATTTTGGGGGAGATGAAATGTCTGTTTCTGTGAATCCAAGTCCAGAAATCATTAAACAAGTTAATGAGTTGATCGTTAAAGGTTTCGAGATTCCGATAGAGAAACTTGTTGCAACGGCAAGCCTTGGTCCCGATCTTGGATTGGACAGCCTTGATGCAGTTGATATGCTTGTTTATATCGAAGAGCATATGAAAGTTAAAGTTAACGGTGAACGTTTGAAATCAATCCGATATTTGCAAGATGTTTATGTTTTGGCAGCTGAGTCATTGCCAAATGTCGAGAAATTGGCAGAAGTCAGCAGCCAATTCTAAGGTCTGCAATTCTCTGCTCAGTAGAGTCTGTGTCCGAACTTCGCCATTCAATATCCCAAATATTATCTGAAATTTTATGGGCAATAATTCTAATTTGTGCACCGGGATAAATGGGTTGTGAAAATTTCGCATTTATAATCTTTCGGAGTCGTAGGCTAATATCTTGAGTTGCCATTGTTAAGAATACGATAGAGCCATCCAAAACGGCGATCGCGGGCAAAATAGGATTACCTGGGAAATGACCGTTAAAGTAAGCTAATTCTGCAGGGACAATCCAAGTTGCCTGAAAACAACTGGCGTGACAGTGGATGGGCTCAATGCGAAAGTCGAATACTGTGTTTGGTTGAATCATTTATTGAGAAGTCTGGCATAAAAAAAGTATTCTTGGAAGGGCTTATGAAGGCCAAAAAACGAGTTTCAATTAGCGCCTATAGTTGTACTTCTGGTTCGTCGCTTTCGGCGGATCATTTGTGGCAGCAAGTTTCTGAGGGAGCAACTTCAGCTCAAAGTTTAAATTCTAATATTTTAGAATGTTTTCCAGAAGCTGTCCGACCAAGCTCTCTTAAGGCGCATCTTTGGGAGAGTTCTGGTACACGAACCCAAAAGCAAAAACTTTTGGATAATCTTATTATTTCGTGGCGCGGAGCTCGTGAAAAACTAAGCCTCAAGGCGCAGGGGCGAATTGAGAGAGGTCGCTCCCTCGGTGTGATATTAGCTTCCACAAAAGGCTTTATTGATGATTTTATTTGGCAAAAAGACAGCCCTCATTTCATAACCGATTCACTGACCCCACTTCTTGAGCTGTTTTTAGAAACTGAAAAATTAAGGCCGGCTAAAAAAATCTGTATCAGCAATGCCTGTGCGTCAGGAATTTCAAGTGTATTCCTGGCCAATAAATGGTTAGAAAACGATGAGATAACTGACGTTCTAATTATCGCTTGCGATGCAGTTGGTCCATTTGTTTTAAGAGGATTTGGTACCCTAAAGATTTTTGCGACTGAGGCAACTCGTCCCTTTTCTAATGAAAGAGATGGATTCTTTTTGGGTGAGGCGAGTGCAGCAATTGTTTTTTCAAATCAGGAAATGGGTAGTTTTAGCATTGATGGAGTCG
The DNA here is from genome assembly GCA_043784965.1 of Bdellovibrionales bacterium. GTDB lineage: Bacteria > Bdellovibrionota > Bdellovibrionia > Bdellovibrionales > JAMPXM01 > JAYTQQ01. The sequence continues at coordinate 7,702 of JAYVXS010000261.1, read as the reverse complement.
GCATTGATGCAGAGGGATATGCGGTAACGCGTCCATCTCAGTCAGGCGCGAGTCTCGTGCGGGCGAGCCGAAAAATTCCAAATTTAGAATCTATTGATTTTGTACTTGCACATGGTACTGCCACCAAGATGAATGATTTGGCTGAGGATGCCGCTTACGAGACGCTCTTTTTAAATCAAACTAGAAAACCAATTATCACCGCATCGAAGTGGTCGATAGGACATACTCTTGGTGCTAGTGGTACCATGGATTTAATTTTGGCTTGCGAGTGTTTAAAACGCCAGAAAATTTTTTCGATTGCGCTGTCTGCTCAAGGTGATCCAGATTTTAAAAATCAATATTTAACTTCAGGGGCATCATTCCAGCCAATAGTTAAATTAAAAAGAGCAATGATTTCCTCTTTAGGCTTTGGCGGACTTCATGCTGCTGTTGGGGTGTCTTATGAATTATCTAGCAGTAATCTTTTATGATCATTAATTTGAATCGTTTTACTCATTTCTTCGGCTCTGATCGCTCAGTTGCTCCAAGTTGGCACGCAAGCGTTGAACGCTGGTACCAGTTAGATAATGCAGCATATGGCCTCGTAGATGCCTATGTAACTTTGCGACCCAAACTTTTTGGCCGGCCTGATCTTATTATATTGGCAAGCCCTATGGCATCAAACTTTACAGATTCAGAATTTGCGCTTGGCGGAGCTGTGAGCCCATCTCAATTTGTGCACACACTTCCAAATATTCGCAGCGCACCCCTACTTCAAATCATGGAGTGGGCAGGCCCTGTTCTGTGCGTGCAAGCGGGAAATCAGACAGTTGTTTCAGGACTGAGGGAAGCTGTAACTTTGGCGATTGGTTCAAAACAAAACATTTGGATGATATGTGTAAATCAAAGCTTTCAAAAGCAGGAGAGTGGAGTTCAAATTTATGAAATTATTGATCAAGAGGCAATTGGATTGAGCAATACTGTCCCTCAATTTGAAGTCATCGTAGAAAATAATTCTGTAGGTCAGAATATTGACAGAAAAATTGACAATCTAATCGACGATGAACTGAACTCCTGGTTTGATTGTTCAGTAGAGAAAAGCGCTTTACACATTTCAGCTACATTATTGATAAAAAGGCAAAAAATGCCGAGGGGAAGTTAAATTGAGTAGTGTGTTTTTTATAAGTCAAAAAGCCCTGCAATTAGATGATTTGCGTGCACTTGTATTTCAACGTTCACATATATCTTCGATCTCCATCGATGAAAAGTGCTTAGCTAAAGTTAAAAAGTCCTATCAATGCCTAATGAAACTAATGGAGACAAAGGTTCCAATGTATGGGATAACGACTGGCTTTGGCGATAGCTCTTCCCGTATAATCTCGGTTCAGAATTCAGAAGAGTTACAAAAGAATCTGATTTCATATCTTCTTTGTGGAACTGGTGAAAATCTTTCAATTGAAATTTCGCGTGCAACTTTGGCGATACGTCTTCGTTCACTTTGCAATGGATTTTCAGGTGTAAGCTTAGAGTTAATTGAACGCATGCGCCTTTACCTTGAGAAGGATTGGTTGCCTGTGATTCCGCGTGAGGGTTCGCTTGGTGCTAGCGGGGACTTAATTCCGTTGGCTTATTTGGCTCAAGTTCTTCAAGGTGATGGGCAAATTTATATCGATGGTAATATTTGTGCGACTAAAGAAGTTCTAAAGCAAAATGGCATTGAGCCATATCAGCTCAAGCCTAAAGAAGGCCTTGCTATTGTCAACGGTACTACAGTTATGGCGGCGGCATTTCTTGTTAATGTTCAGAATGCTAAGTTTTTGCTCGAGTTAAATTGTTTGTTAACTGCTTGGCTCACCATTTCGATGAAAGGTAGAACCGAGGCCTTTGAACCTCTAGTTAATGAAATGGCTAATCGGCATCCCGGGCAAATCTATGTCGCCAAGCAAATTCGAAAAGTTCTGCATGATGAATCTTATATTTCGAAGCCTATTCAAGATATTCATATTCTTGAAAATATTGCCCAAGAACCCATTCAAGATCGTTATTCGTTAAGATGCACTCCGCAAATTCTCGGCCCAGTTTATGAAACGATTTCACTTCTTGAGGTTTGGCTTCAAGATGAAGTTAATGGCGTTTCGGACAATCCACTTTTCGATGGCTCCCATGGAGCTGCTGATAAAATTGCTATGGGCGGAAATTTTTATGGAGGCTTTTTGAGCCAAGGTATGGACTATTTGAAAATTTCATTAGCTCATATTGCAGACCTGATAGATCGACAATTCATGACTCTTGTTGATGAAAAAAGCAATCGAGGTCTACCCCCTAACCTGGCGAATTGGTCGGCATTACCCGAGAATGAACGTTTTTTACATCATGGTCTTAAGGGTCTACATCAGGCCACGAACGCAATAACATCAGAGATTTTGGCCCGGGCGATACCCAATGGAATTTTCTCCAGGTCGTCTGAATCTCACAACCAGGATAAAGTGAGTTTAGGAATGAGCGCGGCCATGCAATGTTCTCAAATGATTGATCCTTTATTTACGATTACAAGTATGTATATGGCCGGACTTGCACAGGCCTTCGATCTCAGAAAAATACAAGTCAAGAGTGAGATGTCTCAGAAATATTATAAAATGATTCGTAATCATATTTCATTCGTGGCTAAGGACCGCCCACTTGGAACAGAAATTTTGGAATTGAGTTTGAATTTACGGCAATTGGCTTTCAATGAAGGGCGGATTTTTTAGATGAAAAAATTTGATGTAATAATAATAGGTGGTGGTCCTGGTGGGAGTGTTGCTGCTTCAGTACTTGCTCGAAGTAATTTAAGCGTCGCTATTATTGAAAGAGAACTTTACCCACGTTTTCATATTGGTGAATCTTTATTGCCGGCCTCAATGCCGATTTTTAAGGAGATCGGATTTTTTGATACCCTTAATAGTGGTCGATATTTGCGAAAATACGGAGCGCGATTTATTGACTACGTCTCCGACGAAGAGATTTATTTTGGATTTGCAGATGGATTGAATCCTGATATTCCAATGGCATTTGAAGTTCCCCGTGCACAATTTGATAGCGATCTTTTATCTCATGCCAAGAAATCTGGAGCCGAGGTTTGTCAACCCGAGAATGTTAAAGCGATTGAGCTAAAAGAGAGTCATATTACCATAACCACCGAGAACGATGAGTTTCGTGCTGACTATGTTATTGATGTTTCCGGTCGCGATTCTGTAATTGGTAAACATCTGAAAATTCGGGATAACATAAAAGATCTAAATAATATCGCGGTGTTCTCACATTACCAAGGCGTCCAGCGCTACGAGGGAAAGAACGAAGGCGATATTACGATAGGTCTTTTGCCAAATCGTGCATGGACGTGGATCATTCCGTTTGCAGGAGAAACAACGTCGGTGGGAGTAGTTTCAAGCTCAAATGACTTTGATGGCCAAAAAGATCTTCCTCATTATTTGGAGAAAAAGTTGTTAGGAAGTGAGCGCGTCGCTCAGATCATGAGCGGCTCCCAAAGAACAATGGAAGTGACCTCAATCGGAAATTATTCTCATGCCTGTCGAACATTTTTCGGTGAACGTTGGATTTTAGCTGGAGACGCAGCTATGTTTTTAGATCCTATCTTTTCTTCCGGGGTCCATCTGTCAATTTCGTCTTCAAAGTTAGCAGCTGAAGCTGTTTTGAAGATCTTTCATCAAAAGCAAAGTCTTAAAGAAAATTTTGTTGGACAAGCATATGAGGAACAAGTCCGAAAAGGTGCAAAGCGTTTTCACGGTCTAATCTCTATGTTTTATGGCGGTAATTTTGTCGAGCAAATGAAAAAGACCTTGCAGCGTGAAAACATGCGAAAAGGTTTTACTTCGGCAATTGCTGGAGATGTTTGGGATGAGACCAATTTTTTATTCCAAAAGAGTGTATTATGATTTTGCGACTTTGGCGTGGATACCACAGTTTAGAGTTAAATGCTTTGTTGCTGAATACTTGGAAGGGAAATGATTTAACAATTCTTTGCCCTCCGAATTTCGATGATTTTAGTTTCTTGAAATTTCTCCCAAGAAATGAAATTAAATTTTCTGGAGATTGGAATGATGATCTCAAAGATAAAGTACTCTTTGAATCTAAATCTGTCGCAGGAATAGAGTATCCAGAGCATCCAATTTTAGGAGTTTTTACCTCAGGTACAGTCAGTGGTTCGCCGCGGCTGGTTCTTTACTCAAGAAGTAATATTGTGAGTTCTCTCGAAGGGGTACTTTCAGTATTTGAACGTGAAAAGATTGAAATGATTTTTTGTTACCCTCAAGCCTTTCATACTTTCGGATTAACGCTTGGTTACATTCTTTCGATTTATCTGGGAGTCGAACTTAAAATGGCTTTCGGAAAGTACGGTAGGAACGCACACGCCATTCGGGTCCAGCTAAGCAATCCAAATCTTTTAACTATCGGAACACCGACTCACTTCTATGATCTTATTGAATATGTAAAATCTGAGAGTTCACATCTTGAGCCGTCGTACTCATCAATTGTTGGTGGCGCGATTGTTACGAACGAACTTTGGAAGCAAATGCAAAGTGTTTTGAAAATTGCGAAGCCAAGCATTGGTTACGGTTGCACGGAGGCTTCTCCAGCAATTACTCATCTTCGCCCTGGGGAGATCCCGAATGAAGATGGTGAGATTGGTTTGCCGCTACCCAACTTAAGATCAATTGCTACAGCTCATGGTGTTGAGATCTCTGGACCTTCGCTTTGTTTGGCAATTATTTACAAAGATCAAATTGAATTTCCAAAGAGTTTAATTATTCCAGATGAAATTGAATTAAATCAATTCGGGCGGTGGCGTTTTTGTGGGAGATTTGACTGGGTAATAAATCGCGGAGGATCAAAACTCTCGCCCGAGTTTATTGAGAGTCATATTCGGACTCAATTGGGTTTAACATCGGTTTGTGTAGGCGTATTGGATCAGCGTCTTGGGCAGGAGATTGCTATCATTGTTTGTTCACCTAACAAAAGTGAACGGTTGCGTTTGGCACATCAGCTTCAAAACTTTTTCGAAAGTCAATTTGGATTTCGAATTAAATCTGAGAGAATTATATTTGACGAAAATTTACCTATAAATAGAAGCGGAAAAGTCGATCGAAAGGTAATTGGCATGGTTATTTCTGAGAAAATGGGATCGACAATTGAGGAAGTGAAATGAAGATAGTCGAGAACACGAAATCAGATATAAAAGTTGTAGAATTATTGGAATGGATCCCACATCGCCTCCCAATGATTTGGATCGATTCAGTGACGCATTTTAGTGAAGAAGGGGGCGAGTGCTTAGTAAAGCTGAAAAAAGATGAGGCTTATATGGATTGTGAAGGACTAAGAGCTTCAAGTCTCATTGAGTTTATGGCCCAGGCCCACGCGTTTATATCAATATGCGCGAATCGAAGAGATCCTAATAATAAGATACCAGAGCGTGCATTTTTAGCATCTATTCGGGAAGCCATTTTGCCGTTGAATAATGATCTCAAAGCGCTTCAGGTGGGCACAGTCTTAAGAATTCAAACCAGTGGACATCGAAAAATGGGCTCCATAACACTTTTTTCTGGACAAGTGCAAGTTGAGGGAGAAAATGAAAAAAAATTCATTGCAAGTGCTGAGTTCAAGGTGTTCTCCGATTAAAAAGAAGAGAAATTAAAGAGTTTTTCATTTAGGTTTTTGTTGAGAGTCTAAAATATTATTGAAGCAAGAAGGGTTTTTATGAAAATACATTTTTCTTTGATTTTTGTCCTGAGTTTTTTATGGATTTTAAACCTACAAGCTGATGACGAAGTTCAAGAAACTGCCGACAACGATAATGTTGCTATTAACAAGTGCTTGTCGAACTGGGACAATCCACCATTTAAAAAAGGAACTGCCAAATATAAAACCTTTGGCGGAAGCGTCCACGTATTCGGAGTTGGTGGTCAAATTACAGATGACGAAAAGACAGATTCTCCGAAGCTAATTCTTGTTAAACCCGACGTTAATGTTTTAGGTAAATCAACTATTCGCCTTATGAACCCCCAGGGCTGGTACTGTTTGAAACCTACAGTTAGCGTCCTCGCTAAAACTCGGATTGAAATGAGCTGTAAAGCTCATGTCATCAGCACATCTTCTGGCACAAATGTTTTAGGTGCAAGTGACGAAGAGCAAGGGATAGTTGTATTGGGATCGTTAAGAATAAAAAAAATTGGATGTGATTAATTTATGAAGTGAGTTCGATTTTATCGGGGATGTTTATTTCATTGAATTCGTATGCTCAAGGTGTTGAAAACCCTAATGGCGTTTCAATTGATCGCGAGCCGGCCACAGTGAATAATCCACAAAATGAACTCAGCAAAGAAGATCGTCGAATATTAGCTCGAGGTGAAATTTCGAAAGGGCGATACATCGGTGGCGGAGTGTGAATTGGTAATTTTACATAGATCAGAAAGGGCTGTTCTTCTCAAGATAAATTGGGTATCGACGAAAATTCTTAATTTTGTATGAATACAATTCTTTTGGAGAAAGACTTGGAAAAAAGGGCCAGTGTTATTAGCACTGACCCTTTTAAAAGAACTATGATTTTATTCCGCAAAATCAGCTTAAAGCTGTTAGCAGAACAAGGCCGAGCAGTGGCTGGCGAATGTTCGCAAAGCGCAGCCAAAACTCCTTGCTCATTGGTATTTGCTGAACGAATCGAATGTGATCAAGAGCCGTATGAGTCGAGAGACTCACGTACGGTTCTGTGAGCTGATTATTACCTACAAGTACATTTAGCCACGAGCTAAGCTCCAACCTTCACTTAAATCAGCAAGTCTCTTCCGGCCTCTCCATAAGGCAATGGGACCAGGTTCGCCGTCACCTTTACGTCCCAGAAAGTCACCAAGTTGAGCGATCCATCTGACAGCCTCCCTAATTGAAGGAACTTTATTAGGCAAGGTGGTGAGACCGCGGTGAATTTTTGCATACAATACTTTCCACTCTTCATCGGCCAAGAGTTCCGAGCAGTGCATATCAGGGTTGGATCTGCTAACTAGAGTGATCCAAAAAATTCTCCAAGCAATAATACTCATAACCGTCAAATACCGAATCAAACGATCGGCCGTACCAAGGCGGCATTCTTCAACCCTTAATCCTGATTTCAATATTTTGTGAAAAACTTCTATTCTCCACCTCATGCAATACCAGTGCACTTTTTCAATAGCTTCATCAAAGTTGGCAATCGGTAGATCAGTTAGCAGCATCCATTCTAAAGCCTCTTCTCCTGTCGGCGGCTGAGTTTCTGCGACGTAAACAGCGTTAAGATTTAAATCCGGTAAATCTTCTGTCTTACTACGAATATGATTGCGAGGAGGGTTCATCCTAAATGATCCAAATCTAGTTTGAAGCTCTGCAGTTCTAGCTGCCTTCTGATCTGAGGCTGGAATTTCCACCTTGATAATGCCTTTGCTAGGTAAACTTTTCATGTAACTCCAAAGATGCAAATCATCTTCGCTTGAATATTTAGATGGTTTATTTATGCTCCGATTGTGAAGTTGCACAATATTCTGCATAGGATTTCTTAGTTTAATCTGGATAAAATTATAAAAGATATGTGCCATGTCATTGTGATCTCTCGATTTCTTTTAGGTAGAAAAGGCCTGTTTTTCTCGAATTAAATTGGGTATCGACGAGAATTCTCAAATTAATTTAAACAAAAAAAATT
>JAYVXS010000260.1:0-11961 GCA_043784965.1 Bdellovibrionales bacterium | reverse complement strand
TCCGCGCATGGTTGAAATCAGTTGATTGCCAACTTCGGCCGCCATGACGTAGCTCTCATTGTCCGTGGGCTTCCATTGCAGGGTCGATAAGTCGACCGAAAAACCACTTGCTCGGGCATACTCTGTCATTCGTAGCCGGTCGATCTCAACTTTATAGTTTTCGTTTGCAAAAATAATTCGGTTCATAAGCGAAGCGATGAATAGAGGATTTCTAATTTGGGCCACAGTATTAGTTGCCAGTCTCATCGGGACCGGTCTTTCGATTCGCATCTTGGCAGTGCAGTCGGTGCCGCTTTCTGAAAGTCTTTTTCTTCGTGGCCTGAGTTGCTTGCTTCTGACCATTGCCTTTGCTTATAAGAAGAGGTTATCGCTTTGCCCAAAATCTTTGAGGACACAAATGTTTCGGGCTCTGATCGCAGGACTAGCGCTCACTTTCTTTTCAATGAGCTACAACTGGCTTTCGGCATCTGCGGTTTCAGTCCTGTCGAATGTCGATGTCCCACTGCTGATCGTGCTCGGACCACTCATTGGCGTTCGTGCCTCGGTCCGCACCAGGCTTTTGGCGGCAATTTCGATTTTATTTTTGGTGTGGTATATTTCTGAATTGGAGATCCAAACTAATCTTGTTTATGGTTTGGCTTCTTTGTTAATCGGAACCCTATTGCTTTGCTTCGGATTTGTATTTATTAAAAAAACTATGACAGAAGAAAGTGAGGCCATTACTATCTTGGTTCCTTCAATTGCCATAATGGTCTATGGGGTAATTGAACGAGTCGCTGCACCTGCGACGATAATGGTCTGGCCGCCTTCGCTGGCAGTGGTCTGGCCGCCTTCGCTGGCAGTGGTGTGGCCGCCAACGGCGGCAATGGTGTGGCCGCCAACGGCGGCAATGGTGTGGACACCCTCATTAATCATAATCGGCTTATTGTCCGGGGTCGGAATGTTTGCGGCCTACTTTGCAACGATTCGACTCTATTCTTTGACCGATCTCGTCTCGGCAGAGTTCCCGACTTTGATTTCTTCTATTCTAATTCAGCCCATCGAAGCGATATTTCTTGGCGAGCATCTGCACTCGACCTATATCGTTTCGTCTATTGGCTTTGTTATAATGATTTATCTTATTCTAAAGTGGCAGAGTTTTGAAAATTCGAGAAGTTCGGAGATCGCCTTTGCCAAGTAGAAAGACTATAGAGCGAATCTCAAAACCAATGGCTTTACCAATCGTGGCTCAAACTCTCGACTACACCTGTGGGGCAGCATGCTTCGATAGTATGTTTAAATACTTTAGTGGCTCGTCGCCCGGCGAAATGTACTTTGCAAATGAATTGGGTTCACTTGCTTTAGAGTATACACCACCAGAAAATATAGTTGCGCTTGCAAAACAGTATGGCTTCGTTAGCGAACTCAAAGAAGGCGCACAGATTTCAGATCTTATAGAGCCACTTTCGAATGACGAGGTCATTTTTGTCACTTGGTGGGACGAAGATGCCGGCCACTATAGTTTGGTGAGGTATCTAGATGCTGATCACATTAGCTTGATGGACCCCTGGACGGCCCGACAGGGCTTGGACAATAACATTCCACTCTCAAACTTCATTACAAATTGGAATGCCCGTGGCAGCAAAATGATTAGAGTTCGGCGAGGTTGAGCAATTCAGGCTTTTGGCCTGAAAATCGCAATTATAAAATAATTCGGCCTAATATCAAATGGGAACTCATATGATCAAACTCAGTTTTAGACCCTTACTTTTTTTCATAGGAGTGAGCTCTTTTTTGACCCTTAGTTTATTTTCGTGTGCCCCGCATGAGGGTTCGCCGGGACCTCAACTCGCACCACAAACGAAAATGGTTTCTATTTCGGAGCGTGCCTCTGACTGCGAAGCGAAACTACTAAAACAAATGGAAGATAAGAGTTTGCGCTTCACGGCCTCTTCGGACTTTACAAATGCCTTTTTGGCGGCCAATGAGTCCATCTCATTATTGAATCAGATTAACTATACGGTTCAGAAATCAAAAGAGGAGATCACTTCAATTGGGCTCGAATACTTTATCAAGAGTGCTACAGGCAAAACGAATTTTCGCTATAGTATTTCAAAGGCCGACAAAAATTTATCAAATAGTCTGTTGAGCCTATCTCTTACTTCAGAGACTCAGCAGTCGACCCAAGATGTGACGATTAGTCAGGATTTTCAAGTGACTCAGGCTTGCGAACTTAGATTGAGCCAAAGCTCAGAAGAAAAAGTTCTTAGAATAGACGCCGAGCATTTAGCGTATTCCAAGACCACGCTCTATTCTGACGGTCAAAAACAGTCGACTTCTGATCAATTCAATCTGCCAAAAGATAGCTTTTTAATTAATTTCTCTGCCGATTCAGGGGAGCTCGCTAAGCTTCCTTTACAGGGCTTTGGATATTTGGCTCAAATTGGCTTGGTGCAATTTCGCATTCAAGACGGGCAAGTAAAGAGTGAAAAGAATTTCGGCTTTGATTTGAGTCTGAAAACTAAAGTGATGAGTATCACTTTAAAAAATAGAGCTCTTTTCGATATGGTTTCTGGGGTAGACAGCCAAGTGGGAGCGACATTCACTGAAGTTGTGGGCTTAAGATTTTGGCAACTTCCAAAATCCATCTGGAAGAATTTGGCCTTAGGCTCTTCTGATGACCTGAACTCATTGATTAGTTATAAACTTCCGAAAGACTATTTAAAAACCCACAACTCGGTTCTGCTTTTAGCAAAAAAGCCTCCCACTTATGATCATTTTGGTGCCTATTGGAGTATTTCAAATGTCATTCTTGATACGAAGTCAGGCCTGACCAGTTTAAACCTCACTGAAAACGACAACCCGGTGGTGCGTGCTACAACTTCAGCTATGGATCTTGAGACCAACGATACCATTCAGATACAGCTGCCGCAAATTCAAGATATCGCAAAAAGCATTCGAATTCAGGAGTCCAAGAAACGCATTGTTCAGGTGCAATTGATTCTCAATTATTTGTCGCAAAATTATGTTTATGACAGCGAGATGGCAAACAATAATATCATTCGCCCGCTGACAACTGAAGAGGCTCTCAAAAGGGGCAAGGGCGTTTGTCAGCACTATGCAGTTATTTTTACGGCGATTGCACGGGCTCTAAAAATTCCCACGCGAATCGTGTCGGGCTATCTCTTGACAAATAATTCACCGGGCAGACATGCCTGGAACGAAGTTGAAATTCAGCCTGGTGTCTGGCGGGTTATTGAGCCTCAAGATGTCCATACCTATACGAAAATTCAAACGCGTTTCTATCTGCCGGTTTCGCGGGGGACAATTTTTGAAGATAAAAACAAAAGCTGGGCAGAAACTCTCGTGGAGCTAATAGAAGCGAATTATACGCTCAATCCCATCCAATAGGTATTTACCCACTACACCTAACAGAAACTGAAACAGACAAACCGAAATCAGTCGCAGCTGCCGCAAAACTGATCTAGATAACTGGACCACCAAAAAGAGTGCGGGGCCCATACTGCCTGCACTTTTCAAATGGCCCACGCGTGCTGCTGCTCTTATAGTAGATATATCAGAATGAATCTCTGTCAGATTTTAAATTGATGCGATCTAATGAAAACCTAACAATGTCTTGGCATATTAGTGACTATACTTGCAGTCATGAGCAGAGGTTTACGAGCAGACCTTCATATACATTCCAACTTCAGCGACGGCTCTTTATCAATTTGCGAAATTATAGACCTATATGGTCGAAATAGTTTTGACGTCATTTCGATTACAGATCATCTTTCAGAGTCAAAAAATTTAATCGGGCGCATTTCGCATAAGATGAAATACAGTTTAAATGAGTTTAACTTTTCTGAATACTTGAACGAATTCAGTAGGCAAAAGTTAAGGGCGCGCGAACAATATGGGATGAATGTTATTTTTGGTTTTGAAATTACCAAAAACTATTTTTCAAATAGCAGATCATGCCATGTCCTCGTCTTAGGCGTAGAAGAATACATATCTCCGAATCTGGAAATTGAAGAAATTATAGCGATAGCAAAAAGTAAAAATGGACTTGTGATCGCCGCCCATCCATTTCACACGGGAGATCTTGAGTTTCAAACATTTTATCTTTGGTCGCGACGTGAGCAATTTAAGGGTTTGATTGATGCTTGGGAGGTCTCGTATCGAAAAAAAATTAGCCTTGAGGTGATGCAATCGGGTTTGCCGTTAATAGCCTCAAGTGATTTTCATAATATCAGTCACTTTAGCTCTTGGAAAACTCACTTTTTTTGTGAAAATAATTTTCAATCTATTAAGGACAGTATCCGCAATCAGAAGTTAGATTTTTTTTATTTGGACAAGAGTGCCGCTCAGTTTATTTAAATAGTTAATGACCGCTCTAAATACTATTCAAGGAGGAATATATGGTTGGATGGGCAAAAGAAATCACAGAGAGCACTCGTCTTAGATGGAATCGAGTTTATAAATTCAAACCCAAAATTGGACTGTCTATTGATTTTGGTTCATATGTACTTAAGACTGCAAGTTCATCCGAAGAACTAATTGAAAGCTTTCGCCTTAGACATGAGGTCTTTTTTCAGGAGTTTCAAGAAATTGAAGGCGCGGGTCTAGACGTTGATCGCTTTGACTCAAAGTTTGACCATCTTATTATACTTCACAAAGAGTCGAAAAAAATCATCGGCACCTATCGTGTGAGTTGCAGTGTTTTTTCAAAGCTCTCATACACCGAACTAGAGTTCGATTTGACAAAAATTTTTGAAATGAAGGGCCCGCATTTGGAGTTAGGTCGAGCTTGCATTCATAAAAACCACCGGCGTGGCGCGGTGATATCACTATTGTGGAGGGGAATAGCTGAGTATATGATTGCATCGGATTCAAATATTCTTTTTGGATGTTCGAGTATCAAAATAGACAATCCTCGAGAGGCCGCACTGATATACAAGTATTTAACCGAACAGGGTTCGCTTATTAGAGGGCAAATTGCCAAGCCAACCAAAAATTATGAAATGCCTGATTTCAAAGCTTGGGCTTCATATTTTCAAAATGATCTTACTCTATTTCAACGTGAAGAGGCTGCAAATTTAATTCCATCGCTATTGAGTTCCTATTTGAAATTGGGAGCAAAAATTGCCGGTGAGCCTGCCTTTGACAAAGATTTTGATTGCATCGACTTGCTGACGGTTTTGAAAAGGGACGAACTTTCCCATTCTCTTGCGAGACGCTTTCAAGTGGTACGATAGTTCATTTGCTGAAAAAGTATGCGAGGCCTAGGAATGCGACTTTTAAGTGCGACCTATGATTGAGAAAAAATGAGTAACACTCTGGAATACTGAGTCATTGAAAAATCTAACGAATTCTTAATCGACCTTTTTGTATGCTTCGATTAGAATGATCTCATAAATGTTTTCAATGAATTTTCAATGAATTTTCAATGGCTACAATGGACAAATCCGGTCGCTCTTTGGTGGGTATTTTTGGCGACGGTGAGTTCAATTAACATCTGTTTTTGGATTTGGACTTGGCAATATCTGAAAAGAAAAAAGTCAAATCAATTTCAAAGCAGTCAAATTGTCGTTTGGCTTTCTTTAGTTTATGTTTTCGTCTGCGCGTTTCGTTCTTTTTTACCTCGAGCCGATGTTCAAAGAATTTGTCTGTTTGATACATGGTTTTCAAATGTATTGGTTGGTCGTTCATTAGCAACATTGGCAGAGCTTTGTTTTGTTGCTCAGTGGGCAATAGTTCTAAATCAGTTATCTAAGCTGACGGGCCTGTCAAAGATTGAAAAGATATCTAAATTGATTATTCCATTGATTTTCATTGCAGAATGTTTTTCTTGGTATGCGGTCATTAGGATGCATTATCTGGGAAATACTTTTGAAGAATCCCTTTGGGCAATTACCTATATTTTAATTGCAGCAGCTTTAATTATGCTTTTGCCAAAAGCCAAGGGCGCGTTTCAGTATGCAATCCTATTTTCAATTGTCGGGACTTTGTTGTATGTGGCGTTTATGCTTACAGTCGATGTGCCGATGTACTTCGCAAGATGGCAGGCGGGCGCAGAGAGTGGACAAAGATTATTTGGCTTTTCTGAAGGCCTAAATAATTTGAACTCAAGATGGATAGTTACCCACGAAATCGAGCAATGGAAAACTGAGATTCCTTGGATGTCATTGTATTTTAGTGTTGCTGTATGGACTAGCTTGGCACTTTGCTACGTTAACTTTAGCAAAGATCAACTTACAAAATATTTAAATTCTAATTCTTTCTATTTAAGTGATCGCCACGATCGGCATCGTGGCGATCAAGCGCTTAAGATTTCAGAGAGTCTTTTATTGATTCTACACTTTCATCTTTTTGCATTTTAAAGTCTTTCAAAATATCAGAAAGTTTTTTGCCGTAGCTCTCTTGAACTTCACCGTATCTTTGTTGGATCAGACCGCCAATGGCTTTCATATCGCCTCTCGTTTGTTCAAGTTCGTTGTCTGTAAGTTTGCCCCAGGCTTTTTGAATGTTGCCTTTAATCTCGAGCCATTTTCCGCTTGTGGTATTCTCATTGATATTCATACTATTCTCTCCTTTGTTATAGTTGATAAAAATCTATTTGGTTTCACGTTTAACCTTATCAACAGCATTTTTGGTTCTATCCGTACCATCATGGAGTACGTCTTTTGAATCCTTAGTTATACTATGCTTTCCGGACTTGTTTCTGACGTAGCGCTTCAATCTTCGACTATTTACTTTCGTCTCGGTTTTTACATCGCCGATCTCATCTTGAATCTTTGTTTTTGTTGATTCTTCAGCTTGTGCAACTGAAAGCATTGAGCTAACAAAAAGACCTAGAAAAAATATCGGTATCCAGATTAAATTTGGCTTCTTTCCAGTGAATATTGAAGCCAAGAAACTCAAAATAGCCAATGCAATAAATACGAAAAGTAAGATTCTGCCGATTTCCATTGAGAGACCTCCTATTCCGCTGGCTCCTATTGCAAAAGCCACTAGTCCTATGACAAAAAATCCAATTGCTGCGCGTAACATTTTATACTCCTTATTTTGAAAAGCCAATGTCGCGAAATTGTGACATTGGACTCAATTAAATTAAATTAAAGTGAAGTCATGGGTTCGGGCTGAATGCGTATGTCGACTCTGCGATTCTGAGCCCGACCACTCGCGGTCTTGTTAGTTGCGATTGGCTTTTGATAATCATAACCAATGGCTCGAATCTTATCTGGATCGGATACGGAATTAGCTATAAAATATTCACGAATAGCTTCAGCACGTTTAACTGAGATTTTCTCGTTTATGGATTTACCGCCAATTGAATCGGTATGGCCTTCGATAGTAACTGAACTAGCTCCGAAACTCTTAATCACTTTCTCAACCTTTGCTAACAGCGAAAAATTAGCGGTTTTTAAATTTGCTTCGGACTTAGGGAACTCAAGAGCTTTTAGGCGAAGCACAAGGGTATTGCCTTGTTTGTATACCTCAGCTTCTTGATCACTAAATTCGGATCTGGCGGCTTCGTATTTCTGGTTGAATTCTAGATCGTCATCTGCCTTTCTTTTGGCATCGGACAAAGCAACTGCTGCGCCTTTTAGCTGGGCATTTTTATTTTGCAGATCGCCTTCATTTCTTGAAATTTCTGAGTCTTTTTTAGCTAAGTCTGAATTCTGCTTGGCTAATGCAAGGTCTTTGGATTTTAATTCAGAATTCTTTTCAGCGACCAATTGCTGCTCATTTTCACTTCTTAGTGCGAGTTCTTCTGGCGAGGTTTTTTTGTTGGCCTTAGATGCTCGAGTGATTTTCAACAGGTGTCTGGCAAACACTAGATTTGCCGCAGATTTTGTCTTTACCTGGGGCTCATGTCGATTCGCTGTTATATAGGCATCAGTATCTTTGTAGGTTTTGGATGCCAACGCTAAGCTTCGAGGTGCGAGGCTTGGCGCGCCCTCTTTTGTTGATTGTTCAATGAGTTCGTTTGCTTCGTGTAGATTTTCTTTCTTGATTGAGAGTAGCTCAAGCTCGAGATATGCATTTTGTAGACTAGTGCGGCTATGCGCAGCGGTAAAGAGATTGTTCTTTTCGAGATCTACAGTCACATCACGAAGTTGACGATCGGCGTTCATGAATTCTTTGTCGTAGTGCTTAATGGCTCCTGCGGCAACGGCTTGTTTTCTTGCTTCAATCACGTCCTCTATATTGGCATGGGCAATATGCGAAATTGAGATTGCTTGATTCAAATAAGATCTTGCAGTGGCGATTTCATGAAGAGTCTTAGTGGCATCTTTTTGCTTATCGAGGTCAGCTTTTGCTTCATTGAGTGATGACTTGGCCTTATCATAGTTGGTTGGGGATAGAATATCGAGTTGATCGCGATAGGCTATAGTCATATCAGCATCTAATTTTTGGAACTCTTCACGTGGGTCGGCGGTAACAGTATACTCCTGAATTAGGGGTTTGTGGCTACATGACAGTCCTATAAAGGTCGCAGTAAGAAGCGCATAATTTTTGAAACTGGAGCAAATCATTTTTAAATCCTTTTGAAATTATTTATCAATCGCAACAGCCAACAATGCATACTTGCTGCCATCACCAAAAGTGTCACACCAGCTCTCGCATGCAGACTTTGACATCATTGGACTTCGGTGGGTAAAAATGTCCCATTCATAAAGAGTACCCGCTGGCGAAAAATGGAAAATGTGATATTGATGTAAAGCCTAAAGACACAATTTTTCGTGAAAAGGCCTTGTCTCACATTTAAAAATTGAGCGGATTCCCCTAGGGACTAACGCAAAACCATGATAAAAAGGACTTTAAAAAATAGTACGGAAAAGGATATAGCAGTTTGAATGGTAGGGTGGTTTTTTGAATTGATCTTGCTTTGCTTTTTAAGGAGCGATTGGTATGTCAGTAGATTGTGAAATTCCAAATGAGATGAAATCTCTTTATATAGAGCGACGAAAGGTCGATATTAAAGAGTGCCTGAATGCTTTTGAAATATTGAACTTCTCATTTATAGAAAAAATCGGACATCAAACCCTTGGGAATGCGCAATCCTTCGGCTTTGATTCACTTACAACAATCGCGCGAGACCTTGAGATTGCGGCAAGAGAGAAAAATATCTCCCGACTCAATCTCATTCTTAAAGATTTTAGCATTGCAATCGAGAATCTTTCACTCTGATTCAGACCTAGCCGAGCTTTAGATTCATATGGATGGTCGGTTCTTTCTTTTTTCATTTGGTAAAATGTGGAAAACCTGAGTTCAGGGTCGGTGAGACAGTTAACCCGGATATTTCATCAGATTTCTGTTGCAATCGCCGCTTCGCTAGTCTGGGCGCTTCGCTTCTGGCGTTTTCGAGACCTTTTCATTGCGACAACCTGCTTTGAGGTTGCCTCACTCAAAGGTCACTCAAGCGCCAGGCCAGTCTGCGAATCAACGATTTCACGACGAAACTGATGAAATATCCGGGTTAAACTGATTTCAGGGGCCGCAGCCAATTCATCAGAGCCACCCATAACCGGGACCGAAACAGAAAAACAGAATTCCGTCGTCGCTGCCACCAAACAGATCTTCATAACTAGGCCAACAAAAAAAGGATAGGGCCCGCATAGTCACGCCATTGATCCTCCTAAATTCAATATAGATTCAATACCAAAGAATCACCTCAAATTAGACATTACGTCTAGTGCATTTGGGGTATTTTTACTTAATTTCACACTGAGCTCTGCCTAAAACGATCTCGCGTAGGCACAGAGATTGTAAATGAGTCATTCCTAGAAGAGTAAAGATGCGCATAAATGAAAAGCAAAAATAATAAATTTTTGACGGGAGATTTAATGGAAGGCACTAAATTGAGTAGCACAGACAAGCTTAGCAATGGATTAAATGGCAAATACTTGACTTCGGATTCGTACGCTAAATACGGATCCACAATGAATCAATTTAAAATGAATGAAAGTCGAATTCTTATGATTGAAGACGACATTGATTTGGCCCAATTAATTCGACATTTTTTAGTTAAAAAGTTTGATTGCCAAGTTGATCTTGCCGCAGATCCATTCGAGGCAATGAATTTCATGAATGATAAGTTTTACAACTTAATAGTGCTGGACTGGAACTTACCGGAGCTTAATGGTGGTGAGACCTTGAAAGTGGCAGCTCATGAAATGGCTTACGATCCACTTTTATCGGCTCAGTGGGACTTTCAAGAAGTGCCTGTCGTGGTGTTTTCTTCAGAGACGCGAGACAATTGTATTCTTAAGAAAACAAAGCATTTTAATTGCGCTGGATTTGTTTCAAAGACACAGCCCTTAACTGAAATAATTGATTCACTTTCTTTTCATATTGAAAATAATTCAATTCAAAAGAACTTGGCAGTATAGAAATATGTTAAAGAATAAGAAATATTTATTAAACATAGTTTATGCATTTTATTAGGTATTTTTCTATATTTATTCTGAGTGCAATGAATTCCAGGGAGGGCAGATGCACGATCAAGAAAAACCAATCGAAACTAAATCTTCGAAGTCACGGATGGCCACAGGATTAATTGTCGAAGAAAAGCCAATTCCAAGCATTAATGAAGAGTTTAATCAGTATAGTGCCTATTCTCTTGAATTGATTCGCGCGAAATCAATTGGCAACGTATTGATTGTTGAGGATGATCCCCTCTGTGCCATGTTTATTGAACACGTGGCTCGAGAGTTTAGCCCAAAGTTAAAATGTTTTAGGGCCGTAAGTGAATTGGAGGCTTTGAGTATTCTCAAATTTGTTAACTTTGATTTGGTTATCTCAGATCACTTTATAGAGGGTTCCAAAACCGGATTGGATCTTTGCCAAAAAATTCATGATATTTACCCAAGAATCAAATGTTTAATTGTCTCTTCTATGGAGTTTGAGAAATTTCAAAAAATTTCTTATGAATCAGAAATTCAGCCCGAGTTTATGAAGAAGCCATTATCCTCAGCCATCATAAAAAAATACTTAACAACATTTTTTCAATAATTTGTGACACTTATTTTTGCGCGGTCCCTTAGGCCAATAAATGATTTATTTTACTAGAGGCAACCAAGGTGATCAGTTGTTTTGCATTGATCGGCTTTGTAATAAAAGAAGTAAAACCAGCATCTAAACACTTTTGCTTCACTTCGCTCATAGCATGAGCGGTTAGTGCGATGATTGGCTTTTGATAACCAGTTGCTCTTAATTTATGAGTTGCAGCGTAACCATCTAAGCCCGGCATTTGTATATCCATTAGCACGACATCAAAATCGCCGGATAGTGTCTTCTCATAGCCGATGATGCCATTTTCAGCGGATTCTAATACCGCGCCATATTTACTCAAATGATGTAAAATTAAAGATTGATTATCAGGAGAATCGTCTACCACCAATACTTTAACTCCTTCCAGCGCATTGCTTTCAAGATTTGCAGTTCGCTTGATTTCTTTCGATATCTTTATTCCGTTTGAGATGCTGTGTTCAAGTTGGTTTTTGAATTCAAAAAGAAAAATGGACCCTTCATTCGGGGCCGTTTTTGAAATCGAAACATCACCGCCTAGTGATCTGGCAATTTTTCGGGCAAGTGCCAACCCAAGTCCAGTTCCGCCAAAACGCCTGGTGGTGGTTTCATCAGCTTGAGTGTAAACCTCAAATATTTTGTCCTTTTGAGAATCTGTAATTCCAATTCCAGTATCGCAAACCTCAATGCTGATTTGTTCGGCATTGGAGTCAGAAGATTTATAATAGCTACTAATTTGCACCGAGCCGGTTTGAGTAAACTTAATAGCATTGCTCACAAGATTAAGTAGAACCTGTCGCACACGCGTTGAATCAGATATAATCGATTTTGGATTCAATAGCATTGGTCGATATTCAAGTGTTAAGCTACTTGCTTTCGCGCGCTCTTTCAAAAGTGATACGACCTCTAAAGCAATTTCGTCCACTGATATTTCAACAAATTCAA
>JAYVXS010000259.1:0-11962 GCA_043784965.1 Bdellovibrionales bacterium | reverse complement strand
ACGCCTCAAAATTCAAGACATTTAAATTCAAATCAGTTAAAGCCAAAGCAATTGAAAGTGATCGAGAATTACACTGCTCAAGAACAATTGGTAAACAGTACCGAATCGCTCGACCGCTCAATCCAATGGCTCGACCTATTTTATTTGACGACACGCCTTGACTGAGCGCTCGCAAAATTAAATTTCTTAGCCTTTTCGGAAAACGGCCAGACTCGGGGTAGCGCTCCCTGTATACTTCAATCTTGGTAAGGAGCTCCTCTATTATTTTGCTCTGAACTGCCTCGCCGATCTGCTTCTGTTTACTTCTCATGATAACCTCCCTTGGTTGCCCAGAAGATTATCAATGCATCTAAAATAAATCAGCAGTACCGGATGCAGTGGTTACGATAGAACGTTCCGGGGGGTTCGGGGTTGTCTGTGAATGGTATGAACCCTTCATCTTTCTTCAAAAGTTAATTCACATGCTCACCGGGTTGCGCACCCCTGGTTAGTTTTGACAGACGCGGTGGCCTTTTTTGCTATGAAATTCCGAGTAAAGTTTGAAAAGCTGCCATTTGCATCAACTCGTGACGATTAAATTGGAAAGCGAACTCATTCAAGTAACTTTGAAGATGTTTTGTCGATGTACGCGAGCAGGAGCACCCTAGACAAATAGCCAGAATAAATCAAAGGATTGAGCTCAAAAGAGAGGGACTAAATTTAAACGCCAATATTCCGATAGGTTCAATGTTACCCATTACATAGAAATAGCGGGGCAGGAATTGGCAGATCCTAAAGTTTTAGAAAAAATAAATGGTTATAGTGTTGTTCGCAAAATCAGTGAAGGTACATCAGGTACAGTTTATCTTACTGAACTCGACGGCAAAAATTTTGCAATTAAAGTTTTAAAGCAAGTCGATGAAGATGCGTTGGTTCGATTTCGGAGAGAGAGCTCCACTCTTGCTCGACTTCAACATGAAAATTTAGTTAAAATTTATGACATCGGAGAGCACAACGGTGTCCCATTTCTCATTATGGAATATCTTGATGGCCAAAGTATAGACGGTGAAATTGCAAAAAATGGAACCTTACCTCAAGATGAAAGCATTGAGCTTATTAAATCAGTATCCCTAGCACTATCTGAGCTTCACAAAAATAACCTTCTTCATCGAGATATAAAGCCAGTGAATATTTTCAAGCTTAAAAATGGGAAATTCAAGCTGATCGATTTGGGCTTGGCCGGTGACGTTAATCAGATTAAAACTGAAACAAGTCTAACTGGTACGCCAATGTATTGTTCTCCCGAACAAAGCAGAATTTTAAAGCGTGACGTGGACTTTCGATCAGATTTGTATTCGCTTGGGGCTACGCTTTTCTCTGTGCTTACAGGCCGTGCACCATTTATTGGAACCTTGTCGGAGATTTTACAGCAAAATGCCTCTCGAGTCGCACCAGATATTCGGGAATTAAACTCAGAAGTTCGGCCCGCAATTGCCTTGATTATCACAAAGTTACTGTCAAAAGATCCTGATGACCGATATCAATCAGTCAGTGGTTTGATGTATGATTTAAATCGACTAGACCAAATTGATAAATTGATAAAAGATAATCAGAATCCTTTGCTTGGGAAAAATGACCATGTAACAGTCACCTCAAAGGTGAGTTTCATTGAGAGGGTCAATGAAACGAAAAAAATTCAAAGCGTTTGGGATGAGGTTCTTAGCGGCAATTCTCGATTGCTTTTGGTGAGCGGTCCGTCCGGATCGGGAAAAAGTCGGTTAACTAGTGAATTCATCAAGAAAAACAGGAGTGATCGCTTCCTAGTTTTACAAGGTAAGTGCCAATTGCTTGATCGCGATTACCCTCTCTGCCCTATTCGCCAAGCTTTTGATACTTTGTTCGAAGAAATTAGCTTTATGCAGGAGGCTGAGAAGGCGAATATAATTGAAAAAATTCGAAATGCCGGAACAGGCCTTGAGCGTAGCTTAAGAAAACTTAATAAAGCTTTTTCGGAAATATTTTCAAAAACTGAAAGTGAAGAAGTTGAAAATGTTACCAACTTTGATGAAGACGGTGAGATTTACTTTATTCAAATCGCAGATTTTCTTGCGAACTTGAGTACTCAATGGGAGGCCCTTGTTCTTCATATCGATGATCTCCAGTGGCTGGATCAAGCTTCATTGCAAATTTTTAAAAATATCTTTGACCGCGATACAACAAAGAAAATATTAGTTTTGGGTACGGCACGGGATGATGAAGACAGCAAGCAGAGCATATTAACTCTTGAAGAGAAATTTTCAGAGTTTGTTGTCCACAATATAAATGTTGAGGTTTTTACAAAAAAGCAAGTTTCAGATCTTATATGCGGTTACCTTGGGGCTCAACAAGTTGCTTCATATATTGTGGATGTTCTTCAGCGTTTAACCAGCGGCAACCCATTTGTTTTAATTGAATATCTTCACGCTGGTATGGACCAAGGCTTTCTAAATTTTAAGGCCGGGGATTGGATACTGAATCAAGAAGTCTTAGAGAAAATTGCACTTTCCGAAAGTGTTTATGAGTTAATATTGAAGAAAGTAGCATCTAGCTCAAAAGAAAATATAGAGTTTTTACAGTTTGCAGCTGTTATTGGAAACGTTTTTAGAGCCCATGATCTAGGCGCCATCCTAAATTTTGATTCGGCGAAAGTTGATATCAGGTTGGCAGAAGGTGAAAGTCTGGGTCTTGTTGAAAGAGTTAACGCCGTGAAGTGGAAGTTTGTCCACGATAAAATTTCTGAGTCGCTAATTAGTTCATTAGTCCCTGAGAGAATGAAGGAAGTAAACGATAAGTTGGCCGCACACTTTTTTAACAAAGTAGAAAAGTCCCCTGATGAGTTTTTCTTAGT
Organism: Bdellovibrionales bacterium; assembly: GCA_043784965.1. Taxonomy (GTDB): domain Bacteria; phylum Bdellovibrionota; class Bdellovibrionia; order Bdellovibrionales; family JAMPXM01; genus JAYTQQ01. The sequence goes on along the minus strand of JAYVXS010000259.1, from coordinate 9,096 downwards.
CGCGCGATTTTATGCCAATGGTAATGTTGATCAAAATCAAAAAAATGCAATTTCCACACAAATTACTGCAGGTATTTTTGCGTTTGAGAATTTTTCGTATAGTGAAGCCTTTGTGTTTTTTAGACGAGCAAAAGACTTTATTAAGTCGTACAATATTGAAAATGCAAGGCTAATTGAGATTGCTCCGAAGTTAGCAGTTTGTGCAGCAATGTGTGACGATGAGGTATTGGCGCGTGTGGCGGTCGGAATTCATATTATTAATGCAAAGACAGATATCGAAAGGGCGCACGCTCATGCCTTGAACGCTTGGATATTGAATCAACAATCTGATGTAGTAGGATCCATCGAGAACTTCAAAAGGGCGATGGAGTGTATTCACCAACCATATCCAAAATATTTACATATTAAAATTTTGCAATTAGCTATTTTTTGGTTCTTAAGTTTACTCTTGGATGTTTTACCCTTAAGAATATCTAAGAAACGATATTTTGGTTCGGACCAAGTCGACTTTCAAATTATCAGTAATATGTATCGAACCACAATCATGAGTTATGAGGGGATCGCCTCTTTGGTGGATACGGCACTTGTATCTCTGAGGTTTCTAATCTTGAATCAATTGGTTGGTGGTGCGAAGGATAAGGCAATTGGATATGCCTCGATATGTACTCTTTATGGCTCATTTAAATTAGAGAAAATTGCTATGGCTTACTCAGATAAAGCCGCTGAGCTTAGCACGAGTACAAGCGATAAGTTTGTAGGGGCTTTTTGTGAGTACAAAAGAATTTTTGCGCGCTTTCATTGCGGAGAGGCTAACGAATTATCCCATGAGTTTTTGTCTAGAAAAGAGTATTTCCATAAATATCTATCTCCAGTGGAATTCGCACGTTTTGGTGGAAGCGCCTGTTTTTCGCTCGGATATCGCGGTTTTCACCTGGGGGCAATCAGTTTGGCAAATGATATAATATCAGCGTACAAAAAGAAAAATATTCGATTTACGATGGTGCAGTATTTGGGGTTATTGGGACAGCTTAATATGCAATTGGTTTTAATAGGAAGAGCTAAAGAAGCCCAAAAAGTAAAAGCTATCTTTCTTAAAATCGCGAATGTTTTTCGCCATACCCCCATGGCATCTCGAACTGTGATTAATTTCGAAGGTTTTGTAATGGTGGCCTCTGAAGAATTGGGGACGTCGACAGATGAAACAATGGGCGCCTGGTGGGGGCGCAGAAACAGCGGAATGGAGCCCTTAGCAAATGGTCGACTTTTTCAAGCAGCTTTTGTTCTGTTAAACAAGTTTGAATTTGCCCAAGGCGAAGAAAAATTTAGTGCTCGACTAGAACTGAGTGAACTTTTACAGTCTTTCAGTCTAAAGCTCTATAGCCCTCTTTTCAAAAGTGACTATTACTTTGTGCTAGGCGGATTTAACAGAGTTTTAAGAAACTTTGATGTAGCAAAAGCCTGCTACAATGTGGCTGAACATTTGGCCAGTCAGACCAGTAATCTTATATGCTTGTTTAATATTCAAAGAGATCGAGCGCGCATTCACTTGATAAAAGGAGAGCTTGATTTGATGGATTTGAGTTTGTCGTCAGCCTTAAATCTTACATTAAAGCATAATTGGAATTTAAGAAAAGGTCTTTTACTAAATGAGTTTGGTGAGTTTATGGAGTCCTTTCCTGGATTTACTGGTGTGGCCGGCTCCAGCGCGGAAATCAGTGCTCATACGCATCAGGGTTCAGGTGTCGCCTCACGTACTTTTCAGGGTTCAAGTGCCGCCTCACGTACATTTCAGGGTTCAGGTGTCGCCTCACGTACATTTCAGGGTTCAAGTGCCGCCTCACGTACTTTTCAGGGGCCAAGTGTTGCTGAAAAACCTAATTTGGCAAATGCAAATATGTCCAGTGTGGCAGAAGCTGTGCATCCATCAGTTTCAGAATCCACCGTAATGAACGGAGGATCGCTTCAGGAAGGTGTCGGACTTGAAGAGGTGCGATTTATTGATGCCATATTAAATGTAAGTAATGCATTTGTTGTTTCCGTTGAGCCCATAGAGCAGTCGAAAGCCGTTCTGTCAGTTTTAACCAAGCTATTTGCGGCTGAGCGTGGCGTCCTTTTTGAGCTAAGAGACGGGGCAACTGAGCTGAGCCTGGTGGCAGGAAATAACGCCGAAGGATTTGAGCTAGAAACTGCAAAGGTTAACAGTGTAAGTCGAACCATAGTGAATAAAGTTTTTCAAGAAAAACGTCCGATTGTAGTTGCCGGTACCGATGAGGCCGAAGCGCTTGGCTCTGAAAGTGCAGTCTTGCATAATATTCGTAGTATGATGTCTGCTCCTCTAATGCTTAGAGGCAAATTACTTGGTGTAGTTTATTTAGATAGCTCGCTAACAAGAGGTTTGTTTACTTCATCTGACATTGGTTTATTCTCGACACTTGCCAATCACATTTCTGTTTCGCTTGAACTTTCAAGAATGAAGCAAGTCGAATTAGATAAGGCTAACCTAAAGAGAGAGCTTGATATTCAATCGGCAATTGCAACTGAGTCGAAGAAAGTTAAGATTCTTGTAGATAGTATGCAGCAGGCTCTATTTTCAGTGACTGTTGATGGAACAATCGTCGAGCCAGTCTCTAAATTCACAAAGCGTGTCTTGGGTAAAGACGTCGTAGGACAAAATTTCATTGATGTTCTCTATAAAGACCTATCTCATGAGGGTGAAAAAATTGCTGGAATTCAGTCAGCAATGGAATCAGTTTTCGGAGAGGATGATCTGCAGTGGGAGCTTATGGAAGGAAATTTTCCGCCAAAAGTTGGATTTTTAGCACCCGCATTGAGTGCGGAACAAGACAATAAACGAATTCTAAAAATCAATCCATCTCCTGTTTGGGATGACCATTCAAATCTTGAAAAGATATTGTTTGTTGTTGAGGATATCACCAGTCTTGAAGCTTTAGAAAATCAAGTCAAAACACACAAGGCGCAATCGTTGATGCTTGAAGAAATTTTGCAAAGCGACAGCAAAGATTTGCGAGAGTTTTTCGATGGAGCAACAAACTCAGTCAAAGCTTGGATGTTCGTTGGTGAAAAAATTGAAAACACTCATCTCGCAAAAGTTTTGCGAGATATGCATAGTTTAAAAGGTGTCGCTCGTTTGTATAAGGTAGGTCGCTTATCTGAGCAGATTCATAACTCAGAAACGGTATTGGTTCCTTTTAATAGTCCTCAAGCTGATTTGAGTAATACCGCTGAGTTAGTTACTACTGAAATTCGAAAAATTGAGATAGTCCTTAATCAATACATTGAATTGTTTGCAAAAATATTTGGCACGAAAAATTCAGGAGCCGACTATTCAGCTATAAATGAATTGGCACTCGTGCAACTTGAAAAGCGAATATCGGATTTAGCTCGCTTTCTTGAGCCCAAAGATCTTGCTAGTCTCAAGCTTGCGACCCTTAGACTTAAGTATCGTCCGCTCAGTGTTGCTATTAGAAAGTTCGATAAGATGGTTGTCGATATTTCACAGCAACTAAATAAGAAAGTTCAATTTGAAGTTGATGGCGAAGCATTTGCCGATCTTGAAAGATTGAATTCTATTAGTGAATGTGTTGTTCACTTGATTCGAAACTCCGTTGACCATGGTCTTGAAGAGCCAAATGAGCGCGCAAAAAGTGGCAAATCTGAGACGGGATCTATTCGCATTAACTGCGTCGAAGACGACAATGCTATTAGTATTTTCATAAGTGATGATGGCCGTGGAATCAACGCGGATAAAATTTCTGATATAGCCGTTAAAAAGGGGATTATATCTATAGAGCAAGCAAAGAGTCTTTCGCAAAAAGAAAAGCTGGAGCTGATTTATGCCTCTAACTTTTCAACAAAGGCCGAGGCCACCGATGTATCAGGTCGAGGAATAGGGATGGATGTTGTAAAGCGCAACGTTGAGAAAATGGGTGGAGAGTTGAGCTTGCATACTGAGGTAGGGAAGGGCACTAAATTTTCTATTGTTTTGAAACAGTCGGCTTAGCGTTGCTACGACATTTAGTGGTTCGCCGCTATGTAAAGTATTGGTTTGCGAATTATTTTTAAAAATGCGAAAGCCTAGGACAGAATTTTTTCTAGAATTGGAAGTTTGTGGTGCCTGGTGAGAATCAAAGGACCAAGATCCAGGCTGCGGTAAACTGCTTAAGAAACTCAGGGCTTATATAAAGGCATAGATTGATTTTTGGACCTTGGCCCATTCACTCTAATGTGGACTCTTCCGTTAAAGGAGATGACATGAAAGGGTAAAAACCCGTGAGTGATCCAGCAATTAAAAATAATGTTTTACCCCACGAAAGTACAAAGGCCAAGCTTGAGGCGGTGCCTGACCATGCTCCAATCGAGCCAACTTTGAGTGCACATAAAGCTGCCTTATCCTGGACATTCTACCTTAAGGTAATTGTAGCATTAGGCATTTTAATTGCCGGGTTTCAAGAGGCAAAAACTGTAATTTACAATGTGCTTTATTTTGAATCTACTGATGATGCACAGATTAGTGGGCACTCTACAATACTCAACACAAAGGTTGGTGGTATTGTTTCAAAGGTACTCGTCAAGGATAATGCTCAGGTAAAAAAGGGTCAGGTTCTATTTTCTTTAGATACACGTGAGTTTACAAATTCAATTTCTCAATTGGAAGCTGAGTTGAATGCCATAGGTGCAAGATATCAGCACGCCTCGGCAGAGTATGAACGGAGCTTGATCCGACTAGAAAAATTAGAAACGCCCGAGTTTATAAATTCTATTAAGGAACGTCAGGCTGAGTTTGCTGCAATAAACACAAGATACTTATTTTCCGCCAAAGAATATACTCGCGGAAAATATCTCTATGAGCAAAAAGCAATTCCAAGGACTCGTCTCGACTTGCTAAAGGCGCAGGCTTCTGAGAACTATTCTCTGCTGTGGGCCAAAAAAGCACAGCTTGAACAAGCAAAGCTCAATTTTGACTTTAAGGCTGCACCAAGAACCAAACTCGAGCTACTTAAGTCCCAGTCACTAGAAAATTCAGCTATGTATTGGGCTAAAAAAGCGCAGCTCGAGCAAGCTAAGCTCAATTTGGAATATGCCGAGCTGAAAGCTCCATCGGATGGCGTTTTAGGAAAAATTCAAATCGAACCGGGAGTGGTGGTAAGGCCTCAGCAAACGATTACGAACTTCATAGATTTCAGAGAGCGTTGGGTTGTTGCGAACTTTAAGGAAACTCAGTTGCAAAAAATTCGAACGGGTCAAAAAGCTGAAATCGAAATTGATGCAATTGAAGATAAAGTATTTTATGGTTATGTTGAAAGTTTTTCTCCTGGTAGTGGGGCAAGCTTTTCTCTAATTCCACCTGACAATGCTACCGGTAACTTCACCAAAATTGTCCAAAGAGTTTCGGTCAAGATAGTTTTGGACCCAGCATCGATAAAGGGTTTTGAAGATCGATTGATTCCAGGAATTTCTGCCAATGTAAGAGTTCGGACTCGTTCCGATAAAACTTCATATGAGTGAGCCAGCTTTAAAGCAGCGTGCGAGTCTTCTCGATTGGATGTCGGTATTCGGGCCCTGTCTTGGTGCGTTTATGGTTCTTTTGGATGTCACCATGATCAACTCCTCCATTTTTAAAATCCAAGGAACACTAGGGATAGGGGTAGAAGAAGGGTCCTGGACTATGACGTCCTACATGGTGGGTGAGATCATCACTATTCCTATTGCAGGGTGGTTTTCGACGGTATTTTCATATAGAAAATATTTACTTTTCAATATTTTCTTCTTTGTATTGTTTTCTGTACTTTGTGGAATGGCGCGATCATTGCCTTTTATGATTTTTGCGCGTTTTTTTCAGGGCTTGGCCGGGGGGCCATTAATAACATTAGCTGGATCAGCAGTAATGACTAGATTGCCAGTGTCTCAGCGTGCTTTGGGGCTGTCGATTTTCAGTTTGACAATTGGGCTAGGTCCTACTCTAGGCCCGAGCTTCGGAGGCTACATAGCCTCAAAGTATGGATGGCCTTACAGTTTTTACCTTAACATTTTTCCTGGCTTGTTAATCTGGGGCCTGATTTCACATTCTTACGAAAAAGTTTCGCTAAAGTTAAATCTACTTAAAAATGGAGATTGGCTTGGTATGACGGCAATGGGAGTTTGCATGGCAACTCTGACCTTTGTGCTAGAAGAAGGAAATCGAAAAGATTGGTTGGGTGATAAAACAATCTTTAGGGCAGCGCTGATTTGTTTAGTGTCGTTCATTACGTTTATTTGGATCGAGCTAAAAACGAATAACCCACTCATTAACTTAAGACTCTTACTAAAGCGAAACTTTTTATTGGCTATATCGGCGAGTACAATATTAGCAGGATTTATGCTGTGTAATCTTTTTATTATTCCAAGTTATTTACTGCAGATTCAGGGCTATGACTCATTCGAGGTTGGTAAAGTTGCTCTTTGGAGTGGGCCCATCCAGATCCCTATGATTTTGACAGTGCCACTTTTGATCAGACACATTCAGGCTCGATGGCTTATTGTTTTAGGCTGTGTATTCATTTTTGCCTCGTGCTTTATAAATTCTCGAATGACAAATTTGACTGCAAGTGATCAGCTTATCATTCCTCAGCTTCTTCGCGCCTTTGGACTTTCTCTTATTTTGGGACCGTTAGCCGGAATGGCGCTTGCCGATATCGAGCTTAGCAATATGGGATCAGCCGTTGGTTTATTTAATCTCATGAGGACGCTTGGCGGCTCTGTAGCGATTGCCGCATTTGGTGCGGTTTTAAACCACCGCTATAGTTTTCATTTCTCAAGAATTGCCGAAAAAGTATCGGAGACCAATTACATTGTTACCGATATGCTTGAGCGTAGTTCAAATTTATATTCTTCAAAAATTTTAGAAGAGAATAGACAAGCTATGTTAATGCTAGGAAAGATTGTTAATCGCGAAGCTTTTGTTATGGCATATGCTGATGTCTATTTAGCCCTTTCATATTCGATTTTTGTAGTCGCGATTCTTGTTATAATGATTAAAGTAAACAAGGCGCCAGGTAGTGCGGCACCGCTAGATCATTGAACTTGGCTGAAAAAGATTCTTGGCAACCGCGAGGGGCCCTTGAGCTACTATTGGCTGAAAGTCAGTTCTAGGGATAAAACTGAAAAATAAGCTGGACCAACAGCCTGCATCATTTCGAATTATGGTTACTCATTGAATTTGCAAGCATTTACAGAAACTCGATGGTAATTTGCTGTCGCATAAATGCCATATTCAAAAATATTTTTTTCCTATACTAAATTTTCATTAAGCATAATCCGATAAAATATTGAAACAAAGCTTTATTGCTTCAGAGGTATGAACATGAAAAGAGATCATGCAATTGTTGTGGGAACCGGACTATCTGGTTTGTTGGCAGCGAAAGTCCTTTCTGAGTATTTTCATAAGGTAAGTGTTATCGAAAGAGATTCAAGAGAGGAGTGCCAAGATCACCGCAAAGGTGCCCCTCAGGCTCACCACGGTCATGCTCTATTGAGGCGTGGTTACTTGATTATAACTAAATTTTTTCCTGGAATTGAAGCTGATTTAGAGACCGCTGGCGGCGAAAAGTATGAATTCATAAAAGGAACTTTAATTTTTAGTGGCAGCTGGATGCCAAAGTTTTCGACAGGGCTTTTTGGTCATATTAACAGTAGAGTGATTTTAGAAAGAACCATTCGTAAAAGATTGGAAGCTATAAAAAACATTAATTTCAAATACGAAAGTAAAGTGATTGGATTAAAAACAAACAGTGACAGAACCAAGGTTACGGGCATTGATTTTGAGGATATATCAGACAACAAGGCATTGAAGTCTCTAGATGCAGATTTGGTGGTTATTGCCGCGGGACGAACTGTCAGCTTTTCCGAATGGCTAGCTAAGTTGGATATACAGATACCCGCCCCGACGATCATCAAGACTCAAGACGGCTATGCATCTCGCGAGTATAAATTGAACTCAATTCCTGACTGGAAAATACATTTCGTGTTTCCGCAAAAGCCGGGCGACTGTGGGGGTTCAATTTTCAAAATCGAAGGGTCCAACAACTTTATGTTTACTCTTTATGGCAAAGGAGACAATTTGCCTCCTGCAGATGAGGCTGGCTTTTCGAATTTTGCTTCTAAAACGAAGGGTTTTGATAAATTATTAGCCGGGGCTAAGCCGCTCAGTAATATCTTCATTTGGAGAAAGTTAGAAAATGTTGCGCACAGGCTTTTTTCAATCAAGAATTGGCCATCTCAATTGGTGGTAGTGGGTGATTGTGCAATTCGGCTTCACCCAGCATTGGGGCAAGGGATGACATTGGCCGCAATTGGGGCCGAACATTTAGACATTCATTTAGCTAAAAAAATTGATAAAAAAGATAAAAGATGGGAACAAAGCCTTCATAAATCTATATTTAGCGAAGCACGTAGTGCGTGGTTTATTTCGACGAGAACAGAGTTAGAGTTTAGTGCAGAAATTCAGAATGGCTTTTATTCTGGGTCAGTTCGTAGTATTAGACAGGCCATTCAAGGTAAAATATTGGGTTGGGTGGCACAAAGTTTACCATTTGATAGAACCATCTATTTTCATCAAGCGAAAATAAATGCTCTACTCATGCCGTTTAGCGCGATCTATAGTTGGCATATTGTTTTAAGGGCACTATACATTTCAAGCACAACCAAGTATTTGAAGCGAGTCCCACTAAATAATGGCAGCGAGAATATTGAAGCTAAAGCGCCAGTAGAGTCGCCTCAAACAAAAAAATCGGCGTGAGTGCCCTCAGCAAGATTTTCTTTGACTAAGGGAATTTAAATATCTTGGGCATAAAAATGCGTATACCAAAAGTTATCCTGTTTATGAAATTTGCGAAGAAAGTTCAATGGCTCGTTCGCAGAAACATGAACAATGAGCTGGCGTAAAAACGAATTTGCGTTTTGATATGTGTATTTATTGAATGCCTATCTCAAAAGCCTACGTTGTAGTGTAAACACACATTATCGGTTTTTGAAAAGATTTCTAAGTTGACGATTTTTTGTTAAAATTCAAATTTATAAAATTCAGTAGATTATTTTTTA
>JAYVXS010000258.1:0-3761 GCA_043784965.1 Bdellovibrionales bacterium | reverse complement strand
GTGCGAATTTTTTCTATGTCAACGCGAAAATCCTTTAGCTTTTCAAAGCTTGCGCACTCTCCGCTTTTGACTAAAGGAATCTCGCTGGGACGGCTAATGTAAACACTGCGGTTCATCATGAAAAGAATGATATAATGGTGATTTCTGAGGAGGCAATAAAAAAATGGTAATTACAGATATTCAACCCATTAGTGAACCTAGGCCGGATCCCCTCAATCCAAAAATTGCTTTTCGACGGCCGAAGCATGGCGATATTCTTCATGCTTATCTTAGCGAAGATGTTTCTCAGATTCCCATTTCTTTTGATCCCATTCATCTCCAACATCTTGTAAGCGAGGTCTTTAAAGACTTTGCAATGGCCAATAAAACTCGATTCCAAACATACGGTGGCATAGGACTTCAATCGGCAGCTGGATTTGATGAATTTTATGACACCCTCCAGGATTTGCAGAGCTTGCAAAAGATCCGCCAAGTCACTGACGGCGATTTTTGTCACCTTAACTCGTTGGGCCAACGCTTTAAATTTATTTTTGCTCGCTTTGCCAATGAAGGGATTCGATTAACCCGTGCTCGTTTACTAATTGCTAGACCAGGACATATTCACGAACTTCATTATGATTATGATTTTCGAATTCACATCCCCATAACTACGAATGAACATTGCTTTGCCGTTTTTGGCAATCGTACCTACCATATGCCAGCAGACGGCAAGAGTTTTTTACACAATGGCTATCACCTTCACACCTTTCGCAATTCCGGAAGTACTGATCGAATCCATTTTGTTGCCGGAATTGAAGGCTATTCGCTGCTGCATCGCTTGTCTACGAACAAATTTGAATAGATTTTTTCGCAGCCTTGCTAAAGCTCTGGCTGACTAAACATTCACACAAACCTGTTTGCAAACATATTCACAGTATGGTCCTTGGCTTTTAATCAATTGCGCATGTGAACCAACTTCAAGAGCCTTTCCGGCTTTAACGTAAATGATGCGATCTGCTTTTAACAAAACATTTAGCTTCTGACTTACTATGATAAAGGTGCGCCCCTTAAAGGTACTTAACAAGCTCTTGTAGATAAGCTCTTCAGTAATGGCATCGATATGGGCAGTGCTTTCATCTAAAATAAATACCTCAGGGTCTGCATAAACCAGTCTTGCGATACAAACTAAATGGGATTGCCCTTCAGACAAACCTGTTCCGCTGATATCGATCATTGTTGAGTAGCCTTGAGTTAAAGATGAAATCATACCATGGGCACATGCAATGCGAGCCGCACGCTCAACTTTTTCAAGTGTCGCTTTTTTATCAAACATCGAAATGTTTTCAGCGATTGTACCGCGCATGACTCCTCCGGACTGCGGCAGACAGCCGATAGCGCTACGCAGCTGCGACAACGGAATATTTTCGATATTCTCATCATCAAGAAAAATCTCGCCGCCGGTGGGTTCGCGCAAACGATTGATCAAGTTCACTAAAGTTGTTTTACCACATCCACTGTCGCCTGCAATTGCCACCACTTCACCCGGCTTAAAATGCAGATTTTCTCTCTTGAGAATCTTTTGTCCTCCTTTATAAAAGGAAAAATCGACATTCTTAAATTTAATGTCACCGCGGGTTGTCCTAGTAGTACTTTCACTTACTTCTAACTTCTCTGAAGAAATACCAAAAACGCTATGTAAACGTTGAACTGTCGCCGCATAACTGGGCAGCCTATTAATTAAAGCAAAAATTTGAATGAGAGGTTCGATCGCTCGTTCAATTAAAAACGGTGTTCCGACCACCATTCCCATCGAAATCTGATGCCGCATAAAAAGTATAACTCCGAGGTAAAGACCGCCAAGTTTTGTAGCAGCAGTTAGCACCGCTACTAGAGCCTCTTGAAAAATCGAGAAACGAATCAATTGATTTTTTATCGTCAACTCTCGAAACATAGAGGCTTCAATTCGCCATCTCTCGGATCGCAGGGCATTGTTACTGATCACAGTTTCCAGATTTTCTAAGGCTGAAATGGCGCGTCCCTTAATCACCGCTTTGGCTTGGCTTGAACGCAAGTTGGCTTCCTTGATCTTACTTGGCAAAATCCAGGTGACTAAAGCAATGAACGGAAGAACGGCAAGAAGAACACTACATAGCTTTGGATGAAAAAGATACAAAATTGAGCCGCAGAGAATTAACGAGCTCAAGTCAATAAAGACTTTGATAACCTCGCTGGATAAAAAATCTGAGAGACTTTTTGCATCGTTTAGACGATTAAAAAGCTCGCCTTTATTTAGCGAATCAAATGCAACTAGAGGAATTCGCATGATATGATTTAAATAGGCGCTATTCACTTTAGCGGCGAGACTCCACTGAAGTCGGGAACGAACATTTCTTTCGATCCATGATATCGAAGACGCTAAGACCAAACAAAACACGTAACCACCAAGTACCATATATACAACTTCATTGTTGGTTTCGTGTGGAATTCGTTCAAAAATAAACTGTGCTAGTAGCAGGCCTACAATAGTGAAGAAGGTCGAAATGAGTCCTGCGCAAAGTAATAAGAAAAGTGACCGTCTGCTGCCTTTAAGTAATCGAAAATATTGTAAAACTGGAGCCGAAACGAAGATCGAGTTTGTTGCCCGCTTGCCACCCCAAGTGAGCACCTCTCCGCTCCAACCCAATTTTAGGCGCTTCATAGACACCAGGCGAGTTTGAAGTGAATAGGTATCACCGACTTCGACAAAATTTGCATTACAATTTAGCACCACAATAGGTTTGTTTTGATAGTTAATAATCGCCGGCGCCTGATTTAGAATTTTTGGCCTTGAGATTTCTAAGTTGTAACCCAATATTCGACCAACTTTTCGAATACTACTCAATATTTCTCCATCTTGTAAACTTAGAAACTCATGCCTGGTCGTCTCGAGCGGAAGATTCTGACCATGTAAGCGGGCCAAAGTTGAAAGGCATGAATCTTTGAGCCAAGTATCATCTGGCGCCCACACTAAATAGCGTTTACCCCAAAAGGCCCGAATTGAAGCAATCGGATGCGAAAACCAAAAGAAGGGCTTACGTTGTATGGTTATAGTTTGATCCAACTCAGGAGGCTTAAAAATCGAAACCGGTTTTTTATCTGAAGTGTCTTTGTAACTCAATCCGGCTTGCAGACTTAGAAAAAACTCAAATTCACTAAGGCATTTTAAAGTTTGCCATTCGCCAGAAGACATCACAAAAGCCGACGTCCCCTCATGAAGTCGAAGCGTCATGCTGGGCAATAATTTTAGGTTAAAATGCTGCCCATTTTGTACCGATGCAAAAGCAATTTGTTTCCCTTCGGCATCTGCCAAAAGTTCTACGCACCCAGAACTCACAACTATAAAGTAACTACCACCCTGCTTTATTTTAAGAACCAAATCTTTGTCTTTGTACCAAACAAATTTTGTTACTATTTCAAAAATCGTGGTCTGGGAGCAGGCAAATGCCCTCAAATCACGAACCAGGCGCTGTAGTTCGACGGAGATTGAAATCCGCCGTAGATACAACTCAGTAGCTTTATCTTTTGCCAAACATTCGCGAAAATCCTTCCAGGGGATTGCCATAACAGTGGTGGGTTCTAAAGCACACCAAGCAAACTCCCAAGTTTTTGAATTATTAAATAATGTTTTCATCTCTAGCGAACGCCCAATTATGCACCGACCAAACTCAAAGTGAGTGCTGACTTTCGATCTGAGCGACAACAAACCATGGGTGACGATATAAAGAGTGTCTGGATTTGGAGAA
>JAYVXS010000257.1:0-12076 GCA_043784965.1 Bdellovibrionales bacterium | reverse complement strand
AAAATGAGGTCTATATTCTGGCTGATAATGCGGTCATTCTTGGCTTTCATCTTTGTTTTTTAGGTCACTATATTGAGGGCGATAAAACTGGTGCCGTTCGCGTCGGTCAAATCACCGCGCCCACCAATGAGGATACCAATAAAGGTTATACGGAATCTGAAGTAATCGAAATGACCCCACGGGTTCAACAAATCAGCCTACGCTTAGCGCGAGATTTTGTCTCAAACGCTAAGGGCATCCCGCCACCATTGATGAAAGCACTTCTATCGAGATTGACGACCAATTAAGTAAGATATTCATCTCAGCCAAGCTGATCATTGTTCTAGCTGGTCATAAGCACTAGTGCTTGTTCTTTATAGTTTTAATTCTATTTTTCTCATCGACAAAGACCAGTGATGGTTTGTGTTCCCGAATCTCAGTATCTTTAACGCCAACAAACGCCGCAATAATCACAATATCACCCTTGCACACAAGTCTTGCGGCGGCTCCATTTAAACAAATTTCGCCGGGTTTACCATAAATCACATAGGTTGAAAAACGTGCGCCATTATTGCAATTATAAATATCCACTTTTTCGAATTCATATAAACCCGCAGCATCGCACAAAATTGGATCTACGGAAACTGAACCTTCATAGTTTAAATCCGCATCGGTAACGACGGCGCGATGAATTTTACATTTGAGCATTGTTAGTTCCATTGAATCTCTCCACTCTTCATTTTAAGCATTCATCTTTAGGGCGTAGTTGAGACCTTTTAAAACCAGGTCAGGGATAATCTGATCAAACAGTTCTGCGCGCTCAAACAAGCTCGAAAATCCGCCGGTGGCAATAACTCGTGTCTTGGCGCCGCCAAAACACTCCTCGGTCAGACGAGCCTTAATTTCTTTTACCATTCCAATATTACCAAAATAAAGACCGGACTGAATACTTTCAACTGTAGAACGACCTAAAATTTCTTTGAGCGATGTAATTTCAACTGAAGGCAGCTTTGCCGTTCTCATCTCCAGCGCCTCCATGGATATACGTAGCCCAGCGAGAATGACTCCCCCTAAATATTCACGATCACTGTTAATCGCGCAAAATGTTGTGGCTGTGCCAAAATCAACGATGAGAAGATTTTCATTTGGATATAAGTGTGTCGCCGCAATTGAATTGGCAATTCGATCGGCACCAACTTCTAAAGGGTTGCGATATTTAATTTTCAATCCGGTTTTAACTCCGGCCTGCAAAACAAAAGGCGTCTTGCCAAAATATTTGATACAAGCGTTCCTTAAAGAATAAATTGCATCCGGAACAACTGAGCACATAGCCACTTGCTTAATGGCATCAGGATCCATCTTGTTTTCTCGCAAAACCGCCCGCAAAAACATTCCCAATTCATCGCTCGATGCGCGAAACTCTGAGGTCCGGCGAAATTGCATTTTCAACTTATCGCCATCAAAAACTCCGCCGAGAATTTGGGTATTGCCTACATCCAGACATAAAATCATTTTAAATGCTCCTGACTTTGAATGTCGACATCGGCTGCCTTTTTCCGAAGGGCAACCTGTTGTACTACTATCGTTTCAAGTGTGCTCGCAAGTTCATTTTTATCTTTTACTTCCTTTAGCATTTTTGTCTTATCATAAATTTGCGCAAGATGCTTGCTTTGATGAACCTCCGAAATCTCATTTCGCACAACAATGTCTGCCCCGGATTCCGCAAATAGTTTTTTGACTGCCCTTTCTTTTTCTTCGGCTTCGGCATTAACCAAAAGCTTAAATGCCACCAATACCAGATCCCTATTTCTTGAAAGTCGCCGAATCTGATCTATTAACTTAGGAGTTTTCTTAAGCCTCAGGCTCATCTCGACGTCAGAGTCGAGTTTAGACCCCTCTTGCGCGTTCATAGTATTTTCAGCCGTTTCAATTTTATCGATCGTAAAATCACTAACGGCTGCGGCATGCACAACAGCATCAAAGTGATTGTTCTTAAGCAAATTATCAAGAGATCTCTGCAGGTCAGCAAAGCTTTTAAATGAAACTTTTTGCACTGGGAGCTCTGGCTGCAAGGATTCTTGCGCGCTGACAAATGTTACCCGATGACCCTTGGCCGAAAAGTAGTCTGCAATATGCGCTCCTGTTCTGCCGGTACTGGTGTTGGTTATCGATCGTACTCCATCGATGGCTTCGCGGGTTCCGCCAGAAGTAATGAGCACGCGCAGGGCAGGTCCTGTCGTAGAATTCGTGGCTAGCAAGGGCAATTTTTTCTGAATGGCCTTCATGATCTGCTCAGGCTCAAGAAGGCGGCCCAGGCCCTCTTCACCACAGGCCAAAACTCCGCTTTCGGTTTCTAAGATTTCAAGCTGCCATGATTTTAGAATCTTCAGTGAATTTTGGGTGGATGGATGTAAATACATTTTAGTGTTCATTGCGGGAACTACCAAATAAGGCTTCTTAAAATCATAGGCTAAAAATAGTGTTGAAACGAGATCGTCACCAATTCCATTTGCAAGCTTAGAAAGCGTATTGGCTGTCGCAGGACATAAAATAATGAGGTCTGCCCAATTCATTAAATGAATATGTGCCATATATTCACCTTGCTGAAATATTTCTGACCTGACTCGCCGACCAGTAAGGCCCTCTAATGTTGCCGGCCCAACAAACTCAAGCGCCGAGGGTGTCGCAACCACTTGGACTTCATATCCGCCTTTCACCAGTGCCGAAATTACCGAACAGGCCTTAAAGCAGGCAATCGAACCAGAAAGTTGAAACAAAATTTTTGTCGTTATGCTCGCTACAGCTGTGGAGTTATTTTTTAACATTGTCTATTAACCTCACTCCTTCAATTTTTGCGGCGACCAAACGTCGGGACATTTCGCAGGCAACATATTCAACTTCAAAATCGGCCTCTTCGAGCTTTCTCTTAACTTCTTCGTTGCTCATTGTCGAACGCAAATATTGGGCCAGAAGGGGCGCCTTTTTTCTTGCTGACTCGCTTAACCGAACGTTGCGAGAGCTCATCGCAAGTCCATCGGACTCTCTAATGGTTTCGCAGGCAATTACATCAATTGAAAGAAAAAGGGTGTGCGCCATTTCTTGTATAAGACGCAACTGTTGATAGTCTTTCTCACCAAAATAAGCACGCTGTGGCCGTACCAAATTAAAGAGTTTCAAGACAACCGTAAGTACTCCATCAAAATGATCCGGTCGAAATGCTCCCTCTAGCATATGGGCCAATTTGTTTTCTGTGACTTTAAATCGATAGTCATCTGAATAAATTTCATTTGCCTGTGGAAGAAAAAGAAAGTCAACGCCAGCAGTCACAGCAAGCTTTTCATCGGCCGATATCGTAATTGGATATTTTTCAAAATCTTTTTTGTCATTAAACTGAGTTGGATTTACAAAAATACTAAGTACACTAATTGCATTTTCATGGCGTGATTTATTAAGTAGGGCCACGTGGCCCTGATGAAGTGCCCCCATCGTTGGTACAAATCCAATATCCCCGCGTAGGTCTTTACCTAAGTCTTTGCGAAGCGCTTGCCATTCTTTTACACCCACTACTGTTTTCATTTTAGTAACTCTCACTCTGATCAGGAAAGCATTGCTCCTTAACTTCACGGTCAAAGCAATTTAAGGCCGTATGCATGAGTTCAAAACCCTGTAAATAGCGTCTCACAAACTTTGGCTTGAAGTCTTGATTGAATCCCATCATGTCTTGTAATACCAAAACCTGACCATCACAAGCCGCTCCGGCACCAATGCCAATTGTCGGAATTTTTAAATTTGCCGTCACTTGCTCGGCGACCTTTGCCGGAACACACTCGAGAACCACCGCAAAACAGCCGGCCGTCTCCACCTTCTGTGCTTGCTTCAAAAGCCACTCAACCGCCTGATCGTCGGTTGCCTGAACTTTGAATCCACCAAATTTATGATATGATTGCGGTGTTAAGCCCAAATGCCCCATGACTGGCACCCCTGAATCAACGATATGAGCAAGACTTTCTTCACTCCCGTCAATACCCTCAATTTTAACCGCTTGTGCTCCCGCACGCATGATAAATGAAATCGCCCTCAATGTTTCGTCCATGCTTCCGCGATGAGCTAGAAATGGCATATCACCAATTATGAATTTTTCTCTGGCGCCCTCTCGAACCGCAGCCACATGTAGAGCCATAAGCTCAGGCGTTGCCTTCAAAGTATCTTTATGCCCGTGCATGGTCATCGCAAGACTGTCGCCCACCAAAATACAATCAATTTCGCTTTTTTCGATGATCTTCGCCGACCAAGAATCATAACAGGTAATCATCGAAATTTTTTTATTGGTTTGTTTGGCTTTGTAAAAATCTAAAACATTTTTCATCGTACAAACTCCTTTTGAGAGTGTTGGTAGGTTTTTACAAAGGCTTCATAAACCAATTTCATCGGATCATCGTTAAGTGCCACCAGGTGTTTTTCGATGGTCTGGAAGTCTCCGCGCACAAGAGGGCCCGTCAAAACCGATTTTCGCAGATTCGTCTTGGTCTTTGCAAATTGCTGTAAATTTTCTGCCGTTTGCTGAAGATACGGAATCAGGTCCTCGCCGCTCAGTCCAAACTCCCGCTCAAAGTTATTAATTGCATACTCCCAAAGCAAAACCGAGAAGTTACCGCTCATTACACAAATGGCGTGATATTTTGCGCGTTTCTCGGGATCTAGAAATGAATATCGATTACTAAGTTGGGGTAGAGTTTCAGTGAGCGGAGGAGCCCCCCTTTCAATGACAAAGTGGATGGCCCGATAGGTTTCTAATGAATATAAGTCATTTGAAAAGGTCATCAGCGGGTGCATCCCCCACGCACCCAATAGCTGAAGGGCGCCGGAGAAATGAAGGCAAACTTTGCCTTTCAGCAGCTCTTGGTGTTCTTTTATGAAATCGCCCAACGCCGAGTCACTAATGGCAAGTAATACAACTTCAGCGTTCAGTATTTTTGGATCAATTTTAGTTTTGTTTTGCTTCTCGCGAGCCCACTTATCGAAAGCTATCTTCTCGAGTTCAAAATAATGGCATAAATGCTTGGCTAGACGCCCTGAGCCGACGAGTAGAATCGAAGGCGAATTTAATTTTTTAGGTACCTGTCGCATGGATCAAGTCCTTTTTAAATTGTAAATTTTCACGCTAAGGAGTTGTGATGAAATACATTAGACCTTAGCACACACAATATAACGTAGTTCTATTGGCCTCGTCAACCCAGTGTCGAATGCCCTCTCCAGTTCAAAAATTGAAGCTAAAAATCTGGTACGTTGCAAATAATTTGCATTTTGCGTCTTACTTTTGTCTTAAGACGCAGGTCCCGAGCGAGTTACCAGGCCTTAGCCACGACTAGTCATGAAAGAATTCTAATAGATCTTGCAAGTTTTGCTCAGGGGAATTTGAATCGGTTCGCAGCGATTGCGGCTCTACTAACTATTAATGAGGGTGCTAAATAGTCGAAAGCGGGCGTTCTCATTACTGGCTGGCTAACGTAAAGAGATCCACCAAGAACCGATTCAAGGGACAGTGTAAAGCCTTAAGAAGTTATTTGCGCGGCCCCTAAGGACTTTTAAATGAAGAAGATATATTATAGTTTAGCTTTACTAGTTTTTTTTATCGGACTTATGGCTGTCATAATTCACTTTGGTATCAGGGCTCGTGCAATCAACATTTTGAAGCCCTCCTATTTTTCGACCCCAGAAGAAATTGGCGCCGTTATCTTTCGGCGTTTTTATAGTGAAATTTCCGCCGACAAACTGCTTGTGATCGGTGTCCCTGCAAAAAGCAGCTACCATCATAATATTGTTGCAGGCTTACTTCGAGTCGCCACCCATGAGGGTAAGGCCTTTGATATACTTATCGCTGATCCGCGGCTTTCTCTTGCTGAATCCTTGCCCACACAGCTCACCGTAATTCCACTGTCTATTAATGGCGAAGACCTTGGGGATGCCGGGGCCCTAATCAAAAGCTTACTTGCTCAAGAAAAGCGTATTCTGGTTTATACTTTTTCTACAATGAGTTCGCATCTCCTCGCGGGAAACACCATTGCTCAACTCGAAAAGAGCCTGAAGCGTCCTATTTTTTCAATCACGACCTCTCAACTTTCCTTAAGAAACGATCAAGAATATAGTCTAGAGCCGCCTTGCGTAGGTTCGGGCCGAGACGAAACCGGCACCGCTGATCTCGGCTGTATTATTTTGCAAACCAGCCGCTCATACTATCGGCGCAATTTTGATCCAACAAGATATGTGGCGGTTATCGATCAACATGGCCGGAGCGATTATTTGCTTTTAAGTTCGGGACCAAAAGATCTTGTCAGTCACTCTGCAGAATCTTGGGTGCCGGTAGTCAATTCCGCAGGCGCAGGTCCGCCAACTGCAGAAATTACTCCTGAAAAAAAATCAAAAAAGAAAAACAATAAATACTACGATGGCTCAAAACTAGGTATTAAGGGCGGGTCCACAACTGAAATTGACCCCAACGAGCAGGTCGAAGAAGATGTAAACTAGCGTAAAAATAATGAATTGAGAGAGGTATCCCGACATGTCCTATAATTTTAAAGAGAGAGATTCCTTTTGGCAAAGAAAATGGGCCGCCGAAAACGCCTTTGTTACCGAAACCAATTCGAAAAAGCCAAAATATTATGCGCTGGATATGTTTCCATATCCGTCGGGTGCGGGTCTCCACATTGGGCATATGGCCTCTTATACGCCAACTGACGTGGTCTCTCGTTACAAGCGCACGCGTGGCTTTAATGTTTTACATCCCATGGGTTACGATGCCTTTGGTTTACCAGCCGAACAATATGCCATTCAAACCGGGGTTCACCCGGCCATTACCACGCAAAAGGCACTTGAAAATTTTCGTACCCAACTTTTTTCTTTTGGCTTTAGCTTTGATTGGTCACGCGAGATTTCAACCTGCGACCCAAAGTATTACAAATGGACGCAGTTTATTTTCACTAAACTTTATGAGCGCGGACTTGCCTATCAAAAAGAAGCTCCTGTAAATTGGTGTCCTGAACTCAAAACGGTGCTTGCAAACGAAGAAGTTGTAGACGGAAAATCAGAGCGCGGCGGCCATCCGGTAATTCGCATGCCAATGAAACAGTGGATGCTTAAAATAACCGACTATGCCGAGCGCCTATTGAATGATCTTGACAAGGTGGATTGGCCAGAACGAACTAAAGATGCTCAAAGAAATTGGATCGGCAAATCAACTGGGGCGAAAATATTTTTTAACGTCGACTCTTCCGATCTAAAAGTTGAAGTCTTTACTACGCGTCCAGATACCTTGTTTGGCGCCAGCTTCATGGTGATTTCGCCGGAACATGCACTAATCAAAAATTTGACCACGGCGGCACAAAAATCTATTGTCGAGGCCTACGTCCTTGAATCCTCACGAAAAAGTGAGTTAGATCGAAAAACCGGGCTTGATAAAACTGGCGTTTTCACTGGTGCTTACGCACTTCACCCCTTCACTCAGAAAAAAATTCCGATTTGGACCGCCGACTACGTCCTTATGGATTACGGGACTGGCGCCATTATGGCCGTACCCGCTCATGATCAGCGCGACTTTGAATTTGCGACCAAATTTGGTCTCCCCATCCATCGCGTATTAAATTCTCCAAATATAGCTGAAAACACTGCCGCACATCTACCCTTTGTTGAAAATGGTACCCTGGTTAATTCAGCTTTTTTAAATGGCCTTAAGAAAGATGAGGCGATCTCAAAAATGCTTTCAGAATTAGTCGCCAAAAAGCTTGGCAAACTTGAGGTGCAATACAAGCTGCGCGACTGGCTATTTAGCCGTCAAAGATATTGGGGCGAACCTTTTCCGATTGTGCACTTTAAAAATGCTGGAACAAAGGCTTTACCGCTAGATGAGCTGCCCGTACTGCTGCCAGAAGTTGCGGACTATTCTCCCTCAGAAAATGGCGAGGCGCCGCTTGCTCGCAACCAGGGCTGGGTAAAATATTTATCTAAGGGTGGAGACTCAGGTTTGCGCGAAACTGATACTATGCCGGGCTCGGCCGGCTCAAGCTGGTATTTTTTAAGATACTGCGATCCCCACAATGAAACCGCTCCAGTCTCTTTTGAAAATCAAAAATATTGGATGCCAGTGGATCTTTATGTCGGAGGTCCAGAGCACACGGTGGGGCATTTATTGTATGCGCGCTTTTGGCAAAAGGTTTTATTTGATGCCGGAATCGTATCAACTGAGGAGCCCTTTCAGAAGCTTGCCCACCAGGGGATGATCTTGGGTCTCGATGGTGAAAAAATGTCTAAATCACGGGGCAACGTTGTAAATCCAGATGAAGTTCGTGAAAAATATGGTGCCGATGCCCTACGTCTCTTTATTTTATTTTTAGGGCCCATGGAGCGCGACAAACCGTGGAACGAAAATGGAATTGATGGAGTTCAAAGATTTTTGGACCGCCTATGGCGCTGGACGATCGATGAAAATGATCAGCTTCAGTTAAAGGAAGAGGTTGCACCATTTGAGGTGGAGCGACTTTTACATAAGACCATAAAAAAAGTTGGAGAGGACCTGGAGGCACTGAGCTTCAATACTTCAATTTCGGCCCTGATGATTTTGCTAAATGAACTCTACAAGCAAAATGTCAAGTCGCTTAGGGTGGTGAAAAGCTTTGTGCAAATCTTGGCACCGATGGCACCACATATTTGTGAAGATTTATGGGCCCGAATGGGCGAATCGTCCTTAGTCTCTCTTGCGACATGGCCAACCTATGATCCAAGTCTGATTATCGACGCCAGCGTCGTAATGGGCGTGCAGGTAAACGGCAAGGCTCGCGGTACAATTGAAATTGCCAAAGATGCCCCCGAAGTTCTCGCTGTTGCCGCAGCAAAGGAACTTTCAAGCGTGCAAAATGCCCTCGGCGGCAAAGCAATCGACAAAGTCATTTACAAAGCTGGACGCATTTTAAATTTAATTGTGAAATAATCTCGCAGTCACTGCTGAGCTCAATTTATTGTTGTCGTGCCTAGCTAATTGGTGTACTCAAATATTTTTGGTGCACTTCAATATAAATGGGAGATCGAAACATTGACCCAGCCGACAAATTGGACGATTGAAAAGAGCAAAGAATTGTATGGCATTGGTGCGTGGGGCTCAGGTTTCTTTGATGTGAATGCTCAAGGAAGCATTTCAGTGACACCCAAAGGACCGCAAGGTCCAAACGTAGATTTGATGGAGCTTTGTACGGATTTGCAGGAGCGTGGAATTCGCTTTCCGATGCTCATTCGCTTTCCTGACATTACAAAGTCACGAATTGATCTTCTTGCAAAATGTTTTTCAAAAGCCATTGAAGACAATTCTTATAAAGGCTCCTATCGTGGTGTTTATCCAATCAAAGTTAACCAACAGCGCCACCTTGTTGAGGAGCTAATCAAATTCGGCGGCAGTCATCGACTTGGTCTTGAGTGCGGGTCTAAGCCTGAGCTTCTCGTTGTACTTGCGATGATGAACACTCCCGACGCGCTAATTATCTGTAATGGCTTCAAGGACGTTGAATACATTGAGACCGCTGTTCTCTCGCAAAAACTTGGACGAAACACCATCGTTGTTGTCGACCGTATGGTTGAATTAAAAATGATTCTGGATGCCGCCAAGAAATTTAATATGTCGCCAAAAATCGGTCTGCGTGCGAAGCTTCACTCAAAAGGCGCCGGCAAATGGATCGACTCCAGCGGAGATCGCTCGAAATTCGGCCTCACCCCAATGGAGATTGTTGAATGTGTTGACACCCTAAAGCGTGAAAATATGCTTGAGGCTCTTGAGTTGATTCACTTTCATATTGGCTCGCAAATTCCTTCAATTTCTTCGGTCAAAAATTCTTTAAAAGAAGGCTCTCGCTTTTATACCGAACTTCACCTTTTGGGCGCTAACATTAAATATATCGACGTCGGTGGCGGACTTGGCGTTGACTACGACGGCTCAGCTCAAACCGACAGCTCGGTCAATTACTCAGAACAAGAATATGCCAACGATGTTGTCTCAATTATTCAGAGCACCTGTGACGAGCGCGGAGTTAAGCATCCCGATATCGTTACAGAGTCTGGTCGAGCACTTGTTGCCCATCATTCTGTATTGGTTTTCAATGTTTTGGGAGTGAACGAGGTTGTAAAAAAAGAAGTATCACAGCCTCCCGTTAAAGATGATCATCGTGTGATTCATGATTTGGCTTATATTTACGAGCAGCTCAATGCCAATAATATTCATGAGTTTTACCACGATGTAATGCACATCAAAGAAACCATTTTACAGCTTTTCACCTTTGGCGTTTTGAACCTCACTCAACGCTCAAAGGCTGAAAATTTATTTTGGGTGATCGTTACCAAAATGGATACTGTCGCCCACAAAATGCTGGACGCAGAGGACTTGCAGGCTTCACTTAAAGAGCTTTTATCTGATACCTATTTCTGTAATTTTTCAGTTTTTCAATCAATGCCTGACTCATGGGCCGTCGGCCAGTTATTTCCGGTACTCCCTATTCACCGCCTAAATGAACAACCAACTCGCTCTGCAAAATTAGTCGATCTCACTTGCGATAGCGACGGAAAGATCGGCCAATTCATAAGTCAAGAAAGCCAACCAAAACAAAAGAAGACCGACCTTGAGGTTCACGAGCTAAATGAAGTTAATCCATATTACATGGGTGTTTTTTTAGTCGGCGCCTATCAAGAAATTCTCGGCGATCTGCATAATCTCTTTGGTGATACAGATGCCGTTCATATCACCGTGACTAGTGCCGGATACACGGTTGATCACGTAGTTGAGGGCGACACGGTCACTGAAGTTCTAAGTTATGTTCAGTATCAACGACCAGAGCTCATTGAAAACATTCGCAAGGCTTCAGAAGAGAGCATTCTTAGGGGCAGCATCAACAAACAAGAAGCACGCCTGCTTATGCGCCACTACGAAGAAGGTCTGTCGGGATATACCTATCTTGAGGATCCGGAGTGAGAGGTACCTGCTTCTTTTTGCTGAAGCGTCGCGCAAAATTAGTGGTCAGTACGCTGCTCTTTTCGCGCGACGCTTCAGCAAAAAGAAGCAGGTACCTCTCACTTCCGCGGATCTAAAGCGTCCCTAATGGCTTCGCCAATTAGATTTGACATAACTAGGGTTAAAAACAATGCGGCAGATGGAAATGCCGCTAACCACCAGGCAATAGTAAAATTCTTATAAGCCTGATCCAGCAACTCCCCCCAGCTTGGAGTCGGTGCTGGCAAACCAAATCCCAAAAAGTCGAGAGCTGCTAAACCTGAAATTCCGCTCGAAATCATAAAAGGACTCATTGTTATCCACGGCGTGAGGCTATTTGGTAAAATATGGCCGAAGATGACTTTTCCGCGGCTTGAACCAATGGCATGGGCCGCCTCGATAAACTCACGCTTTCGCAATTTTAGAAACTCTGCACGAAAGTAGAGCGAGACGCCGATCCACCCAAACAGAGTCGTAAAAAAAATCAGTAGCCACAGACTTGCCTGAAAAATTGAGATGATCGTGATGAGTAGTAAGAGTTGCGGCATCGACTCCATTATTTCGATCACTCTTTGTCCGAGAAGATCTGTCCATCCCCCAGCGTATCCCATAAGAGCGCCAAAAAGCATTCCGACCAGCGAACAACTCAGCCAAGTGAGAACCGCATATCCCATCGAATAGCGAAAGCCATAGAGAAGTCGAGTGAGCACATCACGACCACGATCATCGGTGCCAAACCAATTCTCGGTCGACGGTGCAGATGGAAAGGATTCGACCTTTTTATTGTTTTCGAAAGGGTCCCAACGAACAATCGGCCACGCAACCCATTCCTCTTTTTTTTGAAGTTCGAGCGTTCGGTAATCCATAACCGAGCCATCCCTGCCAAAAACACTAGGGTGATAGGCTTTCAATGCCGGAAAATATATTTCATTTTTATACTTCAAAACAATGGGTTTGCTATTGGCCCAGAATTCTGCCGTAAAACTAAAAAAACTCAAAATAAAAATCACCCAGATAGCCACCGCCGCGCGACGCTGTTTTTTAAATCTACGCCACTTCTTTAAGTTGTTTTCGTTA
>JAYVXS010000256.1:0-3786 GCA_043784965.1 Bdellovibrionales bacterium | reverse complement strand
CCAGAGCTTGCAAAATTACCAGCTCGAAAATTGCATCGCACTATAACTGGTTGCGTAGCGCAAAATGATGATGCGATACTTCTTTGCTGGGCTTTTTGAAGAAATATGAGTTGGCGAATCGACGGACAACTCTTAGTGTAGACTTGAATTGGTCGTGAACGAAATTGAATCTAAGGAAATGGAGTTAGCGCTTGCTGAAAAAAATCCTTGCTCATAAAATTCTCAAAGTATGGCTAGTAATTGAGTCATTGGGCTTGGCATTGATGATTTTGGTTCACATTTTTTGGGAACGATACGCAACTCTAGGCGCTTTTACTTTTATGGTTTTTATAAATGTACTAATTTTATTTTTTTCTAGACCACATATCTACCAACTCTTTGAAAAAACTCCAATTGAAGGCAAAGATGCCTGGAACTTAGTGCAAACGGCCCAAAAATTTGCTCGACTCGCAGGCATCAATGCTCCAGAAATTTATTTACTTAAGCTCAAACCATCGCTTAGTTATTCATTTTCGAATTCCAGTCATTCCTCTGCCATATTTTTATCCGAGACTTTGGTCGAGGACTTGAACGACGAAGAACTTGAAGCTTTATTGGCATATGAGGTGGCCCGTATAGCTCTTGGCTTGTCCTTTCGCTCCGTGATCGCCAGTTCCATAGGCTATGTGCTGAATTTATTTGCCGAATTTTTGGACAAAATAATTTTGTTACAGATTTTTGTGAAACCTACAAAGCAAAAGCATTATGCCGAGAATATATTGGCCCCACTCGTCATGATTATGTCCTTCCCGCTCCTCGGTAAATCACAAAACTTCGCGGCTGACGCCTTGGCATGTGAGTGGTTGGGGGACAAAAAGACTCTGGCACAAACTCTATGGAAACTTAATTCCCTTGTCACCACGCGTCCCTACCGCATTCGGCTTTCTGACTCCTATTTATTTAGCATCAACCCCTTGACGAATCAAAGATGGACCCGATACTTCTTGCTGCAGGCTTCAGCTAAGAGGCGAATTCTCAATCTTGTTGGGCACTATCCGGTCTAGCCGACAAAGCGGCAGAAAAAGCGGCAGTAGAAAATGCCGAAAAAACAGCCGACAAGGTAGCCTTCCCAATTGGCAGAGATTTTTTTGGCTGAATCCAAATGTTTTCAAATTTAAATAGAGGCATATTTATGACACAGTCTGCAACTAGCTCGATAGCTCCAGGTCAAAATTTAGAAGCGAATTTTTCGACTCTCATTCTATCCATTGGCTCTTCAGCTGCCATGTCGCTCGGAATTGCGCCGAACCCAATGAATGGTAAAATCGAAAAAAATTTAGAAGTCGCAAGGTTCAATATCGAACTATTAAGAATGTTACGGCAAAAAACCTTGAATAATTTGTCGGCAGACGAACAAAAGTTTCTGGATTCTGTGACCAATGATTTGCAACTGAAGTTTGTGCAAAACTCAAAATAAATTTTTAAGTACTTAAATGAAGGAGTTTCATATTATGAAATTTTTAAGATTTCGATATTTTTTAATTTTAACTTTGGCAATTATTGGCAGCTCGCACCCCCCCGCAAAGGCTCAAGGGGTCCAGCTTGCAAAAGCGGATCAAATCGATCTATCAGAAAGTAAAGCGTCACCGCTTGATCCCAAAAAACTCGAAGCACCCTTGCCGAGAAATTTATTTGTCGAACTTTCGAAGTTAATTAATCCGGCCGTTGTTTTTATATCGACTACGCAAAATGCAAGACTGAGTCGAGGTCAGGGGCGCGGTCAAGGTCGAGATCCGATGCAAGAATTCTTAGAAGAGTTTATGGGCGGCGGCCGCGGCGGTGGTGGCTTCGCCCCGCCTCCACAGAGCATGCAGGCGCTGGGCACTGGTTTTATCATCAAATCAAACGGCCTGATTGTAACTAATAATCATGTTATTGAACAGGCCGATATCATCAAAGTGCAGCTCGATAATTCTTCGAATGTTTTTTATGAAGCGAAGGTGATCGGGCGCGATAAGCGAACTGACGTCGCACTTATAAAAATCGAAGCGAAGAAGGCTCTACCCGTCGCACCACTTGGCTCTAGCAAAGATATGCAAGTTGGCGAATGGGTTGCTGCCTTCGGAAATCCATACGGACATGCTCACACCATGACCAAAGGGATCATTTCTGCTATCGGTCGGGAGATAGGTGAGATAAATAAATTTCCATTTATTCAGACGGATGCAAGTATTAATCCGGGTAATTCTGGCGGGCCATTGGTGAACACTCAGGGTTACGTCATAGGCGTTAATACGGCGGTCGATGCCCGCGCCCAAGGGATTGGCTTTGCGATCCCAATCGACAATGTCAAAACCATATTGCAAGAACTTGAAACCAGTGGCCGAGTGAAACGAGGCTTTGTTGGTGTCGGTCTTGGAGTATTGTCTCCTGAAATCGCGAGCAACTTAGGCTTGGCCGACGCTGAAGGCGTAGTCATAACCCAAGTTTTACCCGGTGGGCCGGCCGCGGCAGCTGGGCTTAAAACCTATGATATAATAATTGATTTTGGCGGAAAGAAAATCCAAACCCCCAATGACCTAATGAATGCCGTCTCCGATACCCCAATCGGCAGTCATGCTAAAGTTAAAATCATTCGCCTTAACGATGATCGTGCGACTAATAAGACCCTAGAGGTAAAGGTCACAGAAAATCCAAGTGATATTAAAGTCAAAAAAGAAGAACCGAAACACTACTTCGGGCAAAAAGCTCCATTTGAACTAGGATTTCACGTAGCGGATGACAGCGCCAAATTGCGCCAAGAGTTTGGTATTGATGCAAATGCGCCCAAGCGACCAATTGTTATTGATGTTCTGTCCAATTCAATCGCTGAGCGCTCAGGCCTTCGCCCCGGGGATATGATCGTCGATGTGAATCGCAAAGCTGTGCCGCAGGCAACCGACGTCGTCAAGAATCTAAAACAGGGAAAGAACATAATTTCAATCGGTCGAGGCGAAGCTATTTTGCTGGTTCCTCTAAATTCTAAATAACCCAAAGAGAGAAGCTGCCAAGCTGTCTCAATTTGATTCAGTTTGATTCAGTTTATTTCAATTATATTTTAGGCTGTGCAAAAAACATGGCCTAAAGTCTCAAGTCGCATTCATATTTAGCCGAAAGTCTCACTAGGAACCCATTTCTAGTTGTCCGTTTACATCAGGGGTTTTTCAGAATCTATCAACAGCATGAACTCAGCTCTTGGAGGCTAAAATGGAAATCACAGAAGTCAAAGTATTCCCTGTTAATGAGGAGCGCCTGAAGGCATATGTGTCGATTACCATCGACAATTGTTTTGTGGTTCGAGATCTTAAGATCATCGAAGGCACCGGTGGCCTTTTCGTGGCAATGCCGAGTAAAAAGCGTAAGGACGGACAATTTAAAGATATTGCCCATCCACTCAATCAAGAAACTCGAACCGAGATTGAAAATAAGATTTTTGAAGCCTATGAGAATGAAATCCGTTCAATGGGGGAGTCTCTCGATGGCCTAAAAAGGCAAAAGACCTCTGACACGGACTATTAAAGAATTTGCGAACGAGCGTATAACGACTGAGCGACGAGTCAAGATTGGATCTGGTAACTGAATGCAAATAACGCATGAAAAATTGTCCATTTAGAATTGCAAGTATTGAAGACTTTAACTTAGAATTTTTCTTTAAAGAAACCTAAGGGGGCCCTAGCCCGGATATTTCATCAGATTTCTGTTGCAATTGCCGCTTCGCTAGTCTGGGCGCTTCGCTCCTGGCGTTTTCGAGACCTTTTCGTTGCGACA
>JAYVXS010000255.1:0-12169 GCA_043784965.1 Bdellovibrionales bacterium | reverse complement strand
TAAAGACTCACAAAATAAATATTTACAAAAGGCTTTGGCCCGCGGGTTCACCCATAGTCGTGATTCAGCTT
Organism: Bdellovibrionales bacterium; assembly: GCA_043784965.1. Taxonomy (GTDB): domain Bacteria; phylum Bdellovibrionota; class Bdellovibrionia; order Bdellovibrionales; family JAMPXM01; genus JAYTQQ01. The sequence continues at coordinate 12,098 of JAYVXS010000255.1, read as the reverse complement.
GGGAGGCTTCCTATCAAATGGTTCAAGAAGTGGCGACTTGTTTAAGCGTAGCGCCCAGTGCAGCTCAATTAGAGTGGCGTCTGCCTCGCGATCCCTTTCTAGCATTCTGGCTAATTGAAAAAGAACATTTTCGTGAAAAGGGATTGTTTCCTTGCGCAGCCAGGATACCAATTGCAGCCAATTTTAACGCGCTAACTTCTGTTTGGAATCCACTCCAAGTTGGAGAAGACAAAAATAAATTGTATTATGACTGCGCAAAAATTCTTAAGCCAAATGTTCATGTGTTTGCAGGCATGACTCAACTTGAGCTTCATGAGCAATCCAAATACGTTGAACCATTGGCGAACGTCGGATCTTTTTTGAAGTCTGAATTGAGTCTCCATGCAGATTTAATTCTGGGTTGGAGTCAACCCTCAGCACAACTTGCCGCCATGGAAATTCCCCTTGAAAAGGCCCTCGAACGCGCACTCCACTCAACAAAATCAGTTTCTGAGATCACTGAAAAGCTAGTAGATCCCTCAATGCGTCTTCTGGTCTCAAGCATTCGTGATCTCGCTACTTATTTTGGAGTTACATCTTTCAAAGTTGAGAAGTCAGCTTTAAACTGGATGTTTTTACTCAACGGAAAACTCTCTGGCTCAAACAAGCCACTGGTCGTCCGAATATTTTGGGGAACCACAAATCTTGCTGGTCCAGACAAGGCATCGCACTGGAATTTTTTCGCTGATGCAATTGCAAATTCGCAAGTCGTCGTTCATCTTGGCCAATCGAGATTTGAAGAAAATTTCGATTTGCAAAAGTTTGCAGATCCTTTGCCTGGACGCCAATCAAATTTGCCCTATCAAGTTTTTGCAATCGGCGGCATCAAATCACATGCCGTCGCGCTGCCCACAATGTTCGAGGGGGCGGCTCTTAGGCCTCCAAAAATTCGGGATTTCATTACCAATGCCTCTTATAGTCTAAATACCAGCGCCTACTTCATCGGACTGCTACGAGAAATTGATCATGATATTGATCGCGTGTCTGGTAAAATCTCGTTCTTCAACATCACAAATTCACTAGGTTCAGGTAATTTAATGATTGCTCAGCGTAGGCGATTAAGTCCGGAGGGTCATTGAGAAAATTTATGGCACCCGCAATGGCATCGGCAATTCTTGCAGGGATGTCGTGGTTTCCTGGCTTATGTCCATGGTTGATTGCAATTGCTTTTGTGCCGGCATGGCGCCAATGGCTTGATGAGCGTGAACCTAAATGGGTGTTTTTCGCAGCTTGGTTGCTCTGTTTTCTGGGCACACCAATTGGCTTTTACTGGATCAGCTCCACAGCGCATTCGATGTGGAATTTTTCGCCTTTTAATTCAGTTCTAATTCTGGTCGCATTTGCGTTGATTTCAAATCTGTATATTCCGATCGTTGCTTGGATCTGGGCTCATTTGAGAAATCGTTTTGGGCTTTCTCGATTTGCAAATCTCTGTGGACTTGGAGTGCTTCTTTATCTTTCTGAATTCATTGTGCCAAAACTTTTTCCGTTCAATCTTGGTTATCCTTGGATGTGGTCTGAACTACCAATTCGTCAACTGGCAGGAATAGTAGGTGTTTCGGGATTGAGTTTGCTAACCTATCTTTTGAATGCCTGTCTTCTTGAGGCTTGGCTCCGCAGTGAAGAGACGGGGCATGGACGATCGGCCGCTAAAATTCTTTGTGCAACGCTTCTGGCCTTTGCTCTTTTAAATTGGGGCGGCCTAATGCTTGAGAAAAAATGGAGCCACTTTGATCGACATCTCAAAATTATTTATGTTCAAGCCAGTCTTCCTGAGCATTTCGAATCTCGTAGAGTATATGGCTTTGACTATGAAGCTCATGAATTGCAGCAATTGATGAATCTCACGCGTGAAGCAATAAAGCGAGAAGGAAAATCAGATCTAATTCTCTGGCCCGAGAATTCGCTACTCGTAAAGATCAATACTTCAGATCCCATAGCTAAAAAGATTATGGACTTTGCAAATGAAATTGATACTTCAATGATGATCGGTCTTGAATCCTTAGCGGCGAATAAAGCAGCCTATGGAAGCATAGCCACCCTTGGTAGTGACGGAAAAATTGTTGAAATTTATAATAAAGTTGTTTTGATTCCATTTGGGGAATATATCCCGGGCGTAGAGATGTTTCCTTTTTTAAAAGTTCTCGATCGAAATAGCGAGCCCATGGTTCATGGAGAGAGTTTTGATAAAGGTGTTGTCAATCTACTCGGGACGAAAATTGGTACCAATATTTGTTACGAGGATATTATGCCTTGGGTTTCGCGTGAACTTGTTAAAAGAGGCGCCAAATTTTTCGTCAATCTCTCAAGTGATATTTGGTTTGGTGAAACGATGGAGCCCTATCAGCATGGACATATGGCTTTGGCTCGAGCCATCGAGTTTCGCAGGCCCCTCATTCGTGTAACGACCACCGGAATCAGTGAGATGTCGCTTGCCAATGGCGAAAGTAAAATCTTGACGAAAACTTTTGAGAAAAAGACGGGATCAGTTGAAGTTCAATTTCTCTCTGTGCCCGAATTTAGTTTCTACTATCTATATGGCGAATGGATTCCGTATCTTGTTTTCGGAATGACTGCGGGTATTTACCGATGGCTATTAAAGCGTCGACATCGCAAATTGGTGGTCTCGTGAAGGAGAACGCTAAAGTGCAGCTCCCACAAATTTCTGGCAGCACTGTGCGACTGCTCAGGCGATCAGAAAGATCTTTTCATACGAGTTCATCTTTAGATTGCTTTCCAATTGTGATTGAGCCCACCGGAGGATCATATAAAAACTCTCTCAAGGAGTTTTTACGAGAGTCTTCGAGTGACGTTAAGAATGCGCTTCATCACTTTGGTGCTTTGCTTTTTCGAGGTTGGGACGTGACGACTGAATTGAAGTTTGAAGAGAGTATTTTTAGCATTCAGGGCCTCGTCCCACTTGTCGATCAATTGAAAGTAGAGCCAGGTAGAGACTTAGTGCCCGGGACAAAACATGTTTACTATACAAATACTTTGCGAAAAACGGGCGGTTCATTTCAAATTCCTGCAGTGTCTTTTCATACTGAAAACTACTATCATGTTGAGGTACCAACTTACCAATTTTTCTGGGCAAAGAGAACCTCACTTTTAGGTGGAGAAACCGGTCTCGTTCATATGGGAAGAGCCTATCAAGCTCTTCCGAAAAGCACTCAGAAAAAAATTGAAAAGGAAGCTGTCTTTACGCAATCATGGCCCCTCTCTCAGCTCACTGAGCTCTACAAAATCGATGAGAAACTCTTAGAGAGTGTTCTTGAAAGCCGGGGACTTGAAGTCGTGACCATTCAAAACCAAAAATATGCACTTCTTTTTAAGCAATCGGTCCTACGTCATCCAGTGACCGGTAAGTCGGCGCTTCAAATGAACTTGAAGGACATCAGAGCTGCGCAGGTCTTATTGAAGGATCTCGTGATGCCTTATTATTCTGGTCCCAGTTGGTGGATGCATCGCAAGGCCTGGTCGAATCGCAAAGTGTTTAATGTTTTAACTTCTTTAGATGCAATGATTTTGAAAGTTGCCGGAACCAATCATGAGTTGCAAGCCGATCGGCTCTACCCAGCTCCGAAGGATTTTGAGCAGCTGGCAATCGGAAAAAGATTTAACGAAGATGAAGCAAAGCTTCTTGCTCTTTCAATGCTTGAGAATTTTACGATTTCTCCTTATCGAAACGGAGATATATTGGCCTTCGACAACACACAAGTCGCACACGCAGGAATGCCAGGCCTGGGTCCAAGAGAGATTCGAGTCATTATGGCAAACACCCTTCAACTCGAGCATCCTATGGAGTCTGGCGTGTTTGATTTCAAATTGACGAATAAACCGCGTCTGAGTTTGCGAGATCTGATTCTTGAAGCAAGAGAAAAGGCAAACTCGAAGTTAAACAAGGCCAGAGCGACGAAAGGCTAAGACGGCATTGGTTCCGCCAAACGCTAATGAGTTGTTTAGAGGAGTATATATACGGGGAGTTTCTATTCTAGTATCTAAGACTAAGGGCATATTGCACGCGGAATATTAAGGTTTTTTATTAATTTCCGATATAGTCATTTGAAGAATTTGTCGATCGCTGGTAAGCAAAGTTTTCTTTCGCAGCTAGCAAGAAAATAGTTCGAATGAAGCAATTGTAGGTCATTGAGGCAGCTTGAATGAATAGTAATTTAAACGAATTTATCAAGTATTGCCGTGGCCCCTATAAATGGATCCCTTTGGTAATTTTTTTCATTTTAAGCATTGGTACTATTTTGTATAGCGTTCAGAGATTGAATTTGAGAAAAACAATACACCAGGTTCGAATTCCCAACGACATTGATTATTGGGCGAAAAACAAATATGGAGAAATGGTTTTACCAATTCTTCTGCCAACTAAACGATTAGTGATTTTGAATGAACGAATAAAAATTTGGTTATATATTCCTCCTGGTAAAAAAATCAGTGCCAAATGGATTGAATCGCAAAAAAGGTATACGCTTGTTTATCCATCGGGAACCATTGCCGACCGAGTTGAACAAGTAAATAGCTTCACTTTGCCTTGGGGAACACATGTTCGGGCGATTGGAGATGTTCGAGGGACTCGAATTGACGACAAGGGCGGCGAGTTTTTTCATGTTTACGGACCAAGCCTCAAAGAAGAAGAATGGATTCTTGGATTTGAATGGCCTCGGGTCAATCAAGAAGTCGACAAGCTTGCACGTGAAAAACTAATTCATCTTTATTTTCCTAACTTCGAAAAAGAGGGAGCCTCATCGAGGGCTGCCGCCGGATTTCGAACAGCTTGTACAAACTGTCATAAACATGACAACCCGCCTAGGTTAATGAAAAGTGAACTCTTTGAGAGCGACTCAGCAGGTTTTTTCAATCCTATTGGGGTATTGCAAGACAGTCTTGCGATTCGCGACCAGCGCCCTTGGGATTGGAATGCAGATAATAGCTATATCTCGGTCTGGTGCGGTAACATTCAAGTAAAGGCCGAAGTAAATGGAGAGTCTCGAAAGTATCCAGCTTGTAAGAACGGCGAAGCTCCAATTGGTAAGCTAGATCTAAAGTTGGCCCTGCAAAAAGGCGACGCCCATGCGAAAGCATTGTGTGAATCGCGACGATTTCTCTTTAACAATATGGATAGCTTCGCACGAGACTCTTTCAAGAACGCATTTGAAAAATGTGGGATTATTACAAAGTCCTTAAATTAAAAAGTGAGGATAGGTTGAAACTATTACGCTTTGGATTTTTAATTTTTTTCGCACTCAATAACATTTCATGTAAAGTTGTAAACGATTTTACGCGTTCACATTTTAATATTTCTGATAAGGCAAATAATAAAATGAGCGCACCTCTTTCGCCCGAGGTTCAAGTAGCTGCGGCCGTACTCCCTTTACCTAAAGAACTACGAGTCGGAGCCTCAGTAGAAGTTCTTGATCTCGAAGGAAAAATGAAGCTTCTAAAAAAAGGAAATAACGGAATGATTTGCATTCCATTCCTAGTCCATTCCTAGTCCATACCGGATTTTTTGACGTTCGTTCATTGCTATCATGAGTCATTCATGCCTTTGATTAGGCGTCGCTTGGAGTTGAGATTTGAAGGAAAGGGTCAGACCGTGTTCAAAGTTTTAGATAGCGAGGTAAAGTCTGGAAAACTAAAGCTCCCGTCAACTCCTACTATGGCGTATAATATGCGTGGGCCAATTCAAGGCTTTGACCCAGTGGCAAATTCTACCTCTGAAAAAATTGAATCATGCCAATCCTTGCACATGCCATATGCAAAGGCCGAAGAGGTTGGTATTACAACAAAAGTTCACGGAATTATGCCCTATATGATGAGTTCAGGAAATTCTTGGTCACATATAATGATTTTAGAAAAACCTCTTTCTCCCAATTCTCATTAAGCTTATTTAGAGAAAAGACGGGTTCAGGTTTAGGCAAGGCCAGAGCGACGAAAGGCTAAGACGGCGTTGGTACCGCCAAATGCAAAAGAATTATTTAAAACAGCATTTAAATTTGGAGCTTCAATTCCTGTATCTAAAACTAAAGGAACATTGCATTCGGAATCCTGAGTTTTACAAAAGGCATTTGGTGGAATCTGCCGGTGATGCAAACTCAAAACACTAATCGCAGACTCGAGGGCGCCTGAGGCCCCAAGTAAATGTCCATGCATCGACTTCGTCGAACTAACTTTTAAGTTTTTCAAATTCTCTTGCCATACTTCTTTAAGAGAGGCGCATTCCACGATGTCTCCCACTTTAGTTGCAGTTCCGTGAGCATTAACATATCCAACTTCAGCTGGAGATAAATTTGCTTCTCGCAAAGCAGCTTTCAAAGCCAGAACTTGTCCAGATCGGTCGGGTATTGCTAAGTGGGTGGCATCGCAACTAATTCCATAACCAATGACTTCAGCATAAATGCGGGCCCCGCGTGCTCTTGCCAAATCGGTTCTCTCTAAAATTAAAACGGCAGCCCCTTCCGCCAAAACCAATCCACTTCGATCGTTCGAAAATGGACGGCAACTGCTTTCAGGCTGCGCCAAATCAGCCTTTGCAAGAGTCTTCATTGACTGCCAGGCTCTGATCACTCCACTCACGAGAAGGGATTCGGCCCCACCAGCAATTGCTTTATCAATTGAGCCACAAGCAATGGCTCGGTAGGCTTCGCCAATGGCCACTGATGAAGATGCGCACGCAATTGAATAAGTTAAAACGGGACCACGAATTCCGAAGCGCATAGCCGTATGTGCGGCTGGTGCATTCGTCATGGTCGCAACAACAGTCAGAGGCGAAACTCTCGGACGCTGAGAAAAATGAATAGCGTAAGATTGCTCTAAAGAATTTGCGCCGCCCATTCCGCAGCCTAAGTAGCAGCCTGCTTCAGTAAATTCTTTTCTAGCAACTTCTGAATCAGTAACCGCCATTTCAGCTGCGGCAATTGCAAATTGGCTAACGCGATCGACTCCAGATAATTGCATTTTGGTGAACCAAGGAGAAGGATCAAAATCAACAACGCCACCGACAGTGGGTACGCCGTTTGATGCCTTCTCATCGAGAAGACGAATCCCAGATTGGCCATTCATTAATCCAGAAAATAATGATTGGTGACCCAATCCCAAAGGACTGACGACACCTATACCAGTTATCGAAACCGAATGCTTCACCCTTTGGGTTTTTCTAAAGAAGATAATTCTGTGTTTGGTGTCTTTTCATCTGCCTTTTGGGCGCCTGAGACCACGGCATTTGACGGGGCGGCTAATATTTCGGAAACCGCACTTGCGAGGTCTTTTAGAGTTAGAATTTTGTATTTATTTTCGGGCACGCTAATATTAAAGTGCTCTTCGATTTCAAAAAGTAGTTCTGCCTGAGAAAGCGAATCAATGCCAAACTCAGTCATGGGTTGATCATCAACGAGCTTATCTCTATCGACGCCAAGTTTCTTAACTATTAAATCTTTAATTTGATCTAAATTTTGCTGCACAAAAGATCCTTGGCAAAAGGTTAAAAGAAAACATCAGGGCAGCAGAAACGAGGTCTGCTGCAAGAAAAACAATACTTGTTTGGCAGCACTCTGGCAAGAATGTACCTGCTAACATTTCGTAAGGCGGCGCGCCAAGTTTAAAATCTGTTAGGATTTGGGCTTGAGTACATATGTATGTCGGGTTTGTTGGCGAAGGGGACTGATCTCTAGAGGGAACGCGACTACTTAGTCAAAATAGTTTCTAGTGCTTTATCAAATTGAGGGTATTTCCCCTGACAAAAGCGCGCACAGGCCGGGACTTCAATATCTGGCGGATTGAATTCTCGAACGGCAAGATACAAAAAATATCTGTCGCTCAGGAGTTTAAATACTGCACCTGCCATAAACGCGCCCGCAGTTTTGGTTCCGACTAGTGTCCCGATTTTTTTAGCTTTTACTATGGCGGCAAGCCATTCTTTGCCACTTGTTACGCCTTCGTTGATCAAAAACACCAAGGGTATTTTTTTGTAAAATGGATTTTCTGAAATTTCATTTAAATATTCAGGCGCGGCTCCGCCAAATCCATCGCGAAGATCAATGATGAGTCCAGCTATCGCTGCAGTCTCAAACTCTTTAAGAATTGAGTTGAGAGTTTGCAAAAAAGCTTCGTGGGTGCCACACCAAAGGTGCAGATATCCGATCTTCTTGTTTTCCTCGCGTAAAAGTTTTTTGGACTTTTTTGTGGCTTCTAAAAAATGGGATTGCAAACTAAGAGTTGCAGGTCGGATTTTAACTCTCGTCTTTTTTTCAGCTACTGAAGCGAATTCTAATTCTGAGCTTTTGCCGTTGCGAAATCCCAATGAGCTGACGCGAACGTCGTCGAGAGTCATGAGTTTATCTCCAGCAGTCACTCCGACCTTTGCCGCTGCTGAGCCATTAAGTACAAATTTTACAAATGTCTGGTGCTCAATTTGAATTGGCCAAATTCCAGGAAATGGAATTTTAAATTGAGATAATCCGCCAGTGAAAATGGAATTTAATCCCCAATACTTCAAATCTCTTGGCGTATAAAGAGCCGTATGACTAGTTTTCAATTCACTTAAGAGATCATTGAAGACGTTCGCCACTTTGTCGTCAGTAAAACTACAAAGGACGTTTTGCCGATAAAATACAACACGAGCTTGCCAAGCTAAACCCTTGAAATTATCAAAGATAGAAGTTTGTCCATGTATGCCCAAAATATAAAAATCATTACCGACCACGGGAAAGTAATTTTGAAAGGGCCTGTCAGGAGTGAAAGTGAAGTGGTCAATGTTTTAGAGAAAGCGAGCGCGATTGCAGGATCAATAAATGTTCAAGATGAAATGGATATTGTTCATAATGGTCACTAATACAAAACAAGAAAGGGAGAGCGTATGGAAAAATCAACAAATCCATCTTTCCAACGGATCGAGGCAATGTAATCGACGCAAGCGTCTTGTGTAGCCAATTTTCTAGTAAGCGCTTGGTAGTTCGAGGATTTGATAATTTGATACTCTGTCGCCATTCAATTCAAAACTCGATGTGGTATTAAAGCTTAGCTCATTCAATTCAAATTTTTCAAATGTAATTTTTGAAGTTTTGCCAGAACTTCTATCTTTATCAAGAACCAAAGTAGCATCATCAGAATCTAAGCTGCTTGCTTCAATCAATTCTGGAAAGTGTGTGACCTCTTGCCAATCGAGCTGATCTTCTCGCCAAGCCGTCCATTCAATTAGTTGGTCTGGCTGAAGACCTAAAAGTTTCTCTCTAGCTTGCGCTAAATCGAGTCCGTCAATCTGTGCATTGAGACTTCGATTGTAAAGGCTCCATTTTGATTGAGTCATTTTCATTTGCCTGGTCCACGGAAATTAGGTTCATAAATAGTTGGCTGCTTTGTTAATTTTAGAGCCCCTTTGGTTAAAGAGTCTATTGATTTTGGTAGCTGCTTCCTTTCTCGGATGCGGGGCCTCCGAAAAAGGAAGCAGCTACCTGGAGTTGACTTTCTCTGCATTGCTGTGTCGAATAATACTAAGACCTGTAGTTTGAACTCTGCAAGGATGGTCTTTAGGATATCAAAATGAATTTAGCCCTTGTGCCCAAGAACAGAAAATTGATTTTTATGTTTACCATGTCGATGATTGTTATCGGATTGGTGGTAGGTGGGGCCTCCGTTTATTTCTATGTGATCAAAAAAAATCTATTTGATGCTGTGGTGGTTTTAGTATTTGGTGGTGGACTACTATTTCTTTTGAGTCTTACTTGGACGCAAAGTTCAAGTGCAGTATTGGTTTTGAATGAAAGCGGTATCAGTGATCGTCGATTGGGAGTTGGGCTGATCCTTTGGGAAGATATCACTGAGGCTCAAGTTGAAGGAAGATATGAGAGTCATTTTTTATGTTTAAAGGTAAAGGATCCAAATAAATACATTTCAAGATTATCCGGAGCCAAACTTGCAAACATGAAACATAGTCAGAAGTTGGGCTTTACAATGTTGAACATCGACGTCAACTCTTTTGATATTAATCCTCTTGAGTTGCTCGAATACGTGCGTCGAACGAGTGCTTTGAATCAAAAGTCGAAGTCAAAAGTATGAAACAAAATTTAATTCTGTGTCCACTCGCTTTTGAGCTCGAGGCTATGCTTTCTCGTCTCAGAGAGAAAGAAGTAGCTTATTCTGAAGGACGGGTCGGATCGATCAAAACCTACCACGTTCCTAGATTGAATGCCGTATTGGCATTGGGTGGTCATGGTAAAACTCAGTTTGCAATTCAGACCCGGTTTTTCATTCATCATTTTGGTAATATCGATTCGGTATTTTGTGTTGGCAGTGCCGGGTCCATTGATAAAAATGTTTCTGTGTTAGATGTTGTGATTGCCGAAAAAACAATTGAGCACGATTTTAAGTTGAAGTTTATTTCGCGTGCCTCGCCGGCTTTCTCAGGGGACCTCGATTTACTCGCAAAATTTTCTAAGCTTAAATTGGATGGTTTTCAAATTCATTTTGGCATTTTAGCAAGTGGTGATGAGGACATTATTGATGCCTCAAGAGCAAAAGAAATCAAAGAACAAACTCAAGCAATAGCTGTTGCCTGGGAGGGCGCTGGCGGCGCAAGAGCATGTAAATTCAATTCAGTTTCATATCTTGAGGCGAGGGGAATTACAGACCTTGCAGATTCACCAATCCAAAGTGAGTTTAAGAAAAACCTAAAGCTTGCGATGGCAAATCTAGCCGATCTTTTTTTGGCTGAAGACGCAGAGATAGAGTGGATTACGAGGCTTTAGCCGCGAATAGTCATGAAAGAAGTCTAATATAATTATGGCAGACTGTGGAAAAACTGGTCAAAGCTTATGACATAAGATCCCTCATCAAATTTTCTGATAAAGTTCTTGTCCTTGATGATTTGAAAATGTGGGGCTTTTGTCTTTTTTTGAAAGCGTTGAAAATTTTTATCAAGTTTAAGATCGCTCAGCTTCGCTTCGATGCTAAAAAGAGGTTTATTTTTATTCGTGATCAAAAAGTCAACTTCATGTCCATCTTTATCTCGAAGATAATGAAGTTTTAAGTCAGCTTGTCCAGTGTCATTATAAAAATGGATCATTTTTAATAAATGACAAGCGATCATATTTTCAAAACGAGGTCCCTCTAGTTCAACCACGCTCCAATCGTAGAGATAAATTTTTGGTTCCTTTTTTAAACTCCTGGGGATGGAAGTTGCAAAGGGCCTCACCTCGAATTGGTAATAGACAAGACTCAGCGCCGCCAACCATCTGGTCACCGTAGTGTGTGCGACATCTAGGTCTTCTCTCAAGGATTGAGTGCTCAGTGGGGAGCCCACTCGATCTGGTAAATATGAAGCGAGCAGCTCGACTTGGCCGATATCAAAAATCGGAGTAAGCTCCCGCAGATCTTGCCGAATGAGCAACTCAAACCTATTTTTCTGCCAAATTTTTTGAAATTCTTCATTTTCGTTTTCGAAGGCCTCTGGAAATCCGCCAAATTTGAATAGCCGATCAATATTTAAAAAAGATTTTTCTGATAATTTATTCACCTTCGGTTGTTGCATAAAGTGAATCCAATCTGAAAAGCTCATAGGTTCGGCGTTTTCAATTTCACCAAATGAATAGGGCAAAAGATGAAAGTGAATAAACCGACCCATTAGGCTATCTGCCCCTTTGCGAAAGAGATTGAGTCTTGCACTTCCCGTGACGATTATTTTAATCAAAGTGCCATATTGATCAAAAAAACCTTTAAGTTGATTTTTCCATTTTTTATTTTTATGAAATTCATCCAGAATAATAATGGGATTTTTTTCGTTTAAAACTTCTTCTGCGATTTGTTCTGAGCCTTTGATCCATCTTTTTCGAAATTGAACAAAATCCCAGTTAAAATAATTTTGCGAATGAGGAGCAAGAATCTTAGATAGAGTCGTCTTGCCGGCTTGCCTGGGGCCTGAAAGAAAAACCATTTTATTTCGCGATAAAGCGAGTTTCTTGATATAAGTTGTTAAGCTTCGATTTCTCATTCAACCAGCAACGGAAATTGTCTTCCGTTACTCCTCTCAAGACATTGTTTTACGAATTTTGCACATA
>JAYVXS010000254.1:0-3831 GCA_043784965.1 Bdellovibrionales bacterium | reverse complement strand
CCCCGAGTACGGTGAGTCGCGATCAGTTGATCGAGCTCGGGATTCGCCTGGCGACGCCGACTGAAAGTTAGCCATCTTAGAGGTTCTTTCCTTTTTTTGTTGGTCTAGCCCGGATATTTCATCAGAGTTCTGTTGCAATCGCCGCTTCGCTAGTCTGGGCGCTTCGCTCCTGGCGTTTTCGAGACCTTTTCATTGCGACAACCTGCTTTGAGGTTGTCTCACTCAAAGGTCTCTCAAGCGCCAGGCCAGTCTGCGAATCAGCGATTTCACGACGAAACTGATGAAATATCCGGGTTAAGTTAATTTTGCTGTCACTTTGTGAGAAAAGGTGAGGTTGGGTTATCTCTGCCGAGCTTCGGAGTAAGTACGATTTGTTTGGTCTCGCCATCGCTTAGTTTTAAAATGACTTTATCATAGGCTTGCGTGCCACTATCAAAAACTTCAATCACTAATTCTGTATCTGAGTCGACAGCGCAAGGACTAACTAAATTGCAACGCGCCATTTTTTTGCGATTCACATAGAGCAGTCCGGTACCCTTGATGTTTGCAATTAAATAAGCACTTCGCCTCTTACTGAGGTCAGCAGTTAGTGTTTCAGAGAAATCTCCCGAAACGGTTTTCTCCCAATCATTGAACCCCTCTAACTTTACCGTGATTTTGACAGGTACATTTGGGGTGATATCAATGTGGTCTGGTGTTGTCTTAGTACCGCTTTGATCTGGATTCTTCTCAACGAAAATGCGAGCATTTGGCGGATTACTATTAATATAGATTTGAATCGGCTGAATCCTCGAAGCCTCTTCATGTTTCCCGGGCTCTGCTTGGTTACAATTTAAAGGATTTCGAAGACATTTAGCTACGACCGGAACAAATTTTGCGACAAGACCGTGTTGTGCAATACTATAAAAGGCGAATCCAATCACCAGAATGCCCATCGCAATGGCGCCATAAACAACATTAGCATTTGAAGTAGTTTTGGTTTTTCTTCTAGAGCGCATACTACTCTCGAGTTGTGTGCCAATGTAGCCGGTCTTGGACCGATGTATAGAGGTGTGATCAATTTCGAGTGAAGCGGTATTAAAGCTTTCGTCATTTCTTTTTGGAGGACTGGGAATTCGCATCGCCGCCGATTTATCTAAAGTGGGATGTGGTTTGTGGATTCTTGGATTTTCTAAAAAGGTCACCGATTTTTCAGGTTTCTCGTCAGGCAATACTTTTGGTCGGCTGTTCGAAAAGCTTTTTACCGTGTCTTCATCGCCATCTTCACCAAAGCCGTCACTGATTTCAGAATGAGTTACGGTGGCCTCATAAATTGAGGTAGTCGGAAGCTTGGGCGCTCTTGGCGAGCTAGACATTGAGCTGGTAATTGTATTCTCGACTACGTCTTTGGAGAGGCGCTCAAATTTGACTGAAGAGTAGTCCATTTGTTTTTTTCGATTTTCAAGAATCTCGGCATTGAACTGTTTTTTCATGAAGCCCGAAAAGTCCTGATTCGTAAACATCGGAAAGTATTTATTTAAAAAGACAGTTAAATCCTTTTGCATGGCTGCGGCCGCCTGATAGCGAATATTTCGATCTTTTGTAAGCGCCTTATTGACGATACGTTCCAGCTCTGCAGGCACACTAGGGTTTAAGCTTCGCAGAGACTGGATTTTGCATTCCTTGATCTTGCGAATCGTTGCCTGCTCGTTGCTTGCTAAAAACAAACGATCGTTAGCAAGAAGTTCCCATAGTAAAATTCCGAGAGAAAAAACATCAGTGCGTAGATCGAGTGCCATGCCTTCAACCTGTTCGGGACTCATATAACCAAACTTACCTTTAAGTGTGCCCGCCTGAGTCGCCTCGGTTTGTGACTCAGCTTTTGCAATTCCGAAATCGACAATACGCACTTCGCCCTCAAAACTAATCATGACGTTCTGCGGACTTATATCACGATGAATGATATTTAGGGGTTTTCCAGTTTTACTGTCCATTGCTCGATGCGCATAATCCAATCCAGCCGCAATTTCTCGAATTATGAAAATGGCATGTTCGATGCTTAAGGTAACTTCAGTTTTTCGAATATGATTCAGAATTTGGCGGAGGTTTCGGCCCGGAATAAAATCCATGACGATATAAAATTGCTTTTTTTCGAGACCAAAATCAAAAATCGATACAATATTTGAATGTGACAAATTGATGGCAATTGCCGCTTCGTGCTTGAACATATCTATAAATTCTTCTTGTTGAGAGTACTGCGGAAGGATTCTCTTTATCGCAACGAATTTTTCAACGCCGGTGACCCCAGTTTTCTTGGCTAAAAAAACTTCGGCCATCCCGCCCATCGCAAGTTTTTCTAAGAGCGTATAATTTCCGTAAACTTCATATATCATTTTCGAGTTATCTTTCGACATTTTTTCTCGAGTACATTCATGTCTCTATTCGGACTAAATTGTTGTCTTCTGAAAGAAAAGTGGCAAAATGATTAGGTCTGGTCCCGTGAACAAGGCTTTCGGTTTCGATAAATCGAGTTAGAAGAATCTTTTGCTAGACTTTAAACGTGATTTCATTGAAGAGCTTAGAAGTAGGTCTAGTGGTATACTTCTTAATAGGAGCAGATATGGAAGTAACCAATTGAGGTTTTTATGTTGTGGATTGGCTTAACTGGAGGGCTCGCCTCTGGCAAAACGAGCGTTGCAGATATTTTAAGGAAAAAAAATATTGCTGTAGTTTGTGCAGATGCGCTGGCGAGAATTGCTGTTGAGCCAGGAGCGCCTGGACTTAAAGCGGTGGTGGCCCAGTTTGGAAAAGATATTTTAACTACGTCAGGCTCACTTGATCGAAAAAAATTGGCAAATAAAGTATTCGGACAAAAGGAGAGATTGCTTCAGCTCGAAGCAATCATTCATCCAATTGTAAGACGTTTGGCTAGCGAGGCTCGAGAAAAATTAAAAATAAAAGGCGAGCAACTTGCCTTTTATGACGTGCCACTGCTATTTGAAAAAAAAATGGAAGAGCTTTTTGATAAAATTGTTGTTGTCTTCACAACTGAGGAAAATCAACGACTGAGAGCTATTTCGCGCGACAAAACAAATGAAAAAGATGTGAAAGAACGTATGTCACATCAGATGGCTCTTAAAGAAAAAATTAATTTTGCAGATTTTGTTATAGAAAATAATGCGGGATTGAGAGAGCTTGAGGTGGCTGTTGATAAGCTACTCTTGAATTTGGCTGGCCTTTACCAGCCCCAAGAATAGCCGCCACTCAAAATTATAGTGGTGGATTCGCCCTGCAAAATTTCAAATTCGTATCGAAAACTCATAGGAGGAATGAATATTTTCTCAATACCAATTGCGCCTCGAATTTGGTAGTTCTTAATCTTCAAAAAGGTGGCGAGTTGATCACTCGGAACAAGATTGAGCCCAAGTCCCGCCTTCATATAGGGTCGTGCTGCCGCTCGGCCTGAAATCCAGCGACGTTCAGCATGAATAGTTCCAAAGGGGTCATTGCGAATATCGAAACCAATATCGTAATATTCATTTTGAAGACGCCGATAGAGATAGCTCACCCCGGCGAGCAATAGAATTCCATTATTTGAGAAATTTTGTGAATCGAAAACGCCTCCAAGTCTGGCGGACAATGTACGTGAATAAGGGTAAAAATATTCTTTCTCCTGATGTCTCAAGATCAAAGGCGGGGGCTTGGCGATGTCAACCGATTCAAGTCGCTCGTTGCCGTTTTGTTGATCAAGCCCGTCCTTCGGCTCTGGCGCTTCAGTGAAATCAGGGGAAGGATCTTCTTTCGCTGCCCAGGATTGCTTGACAAAGAGAATCGAAACCAAAAAACTGAAGG
>JAYVXS010000253.1:0-3831 GCA_043784965.1 Bdellovibrionales bacterium | reverse complement strand
AAGTGAAAATCTAGTGGCGCGGGGTAGCGGACGAAACAAGAAAGCTGCCGAACAAAATGCCGCTCAGAATGCATTGCAAATTTTAGAAGATAGAAAATTAGGAGAAAAACATGAGTGATATTCGAGCGGGCTTTATAGCGATCGTTGGTGAGCCCAACGCGGGGAAGAGTACTCTACTCAATTTGCTTTTAGAAAGTAAAATCGCGATTGTAACGCCCAAACCGCAAACTACTAGGCAACGCATTACCGGAATTCTTAATACGCCTACTGCGCAATTGGTCTTTGTTGATAGTCCTGGCGTTTTGACTAGCGATACCGGGGTGAATGCCTTTTTAAAAGAAGAATATCAAGATGTTATACGCAATGCAGATGCTTTGATAGTACTTCTCGGCGCTGAGCAGAAACTTGAAAAGCTGGAGGAGCTTCTTAAGATTGGCGAAAACTCTAAAAAGCCTTGGCAGGCATTTGTCAGCAAATATGATTTAAATAAACACGATCCAATCTCGTGGATGAATCTTCTGCAAAAATACAAGCAAGAGTTTATTACCATTTCAGTCAAATTGAATGGTCCCGAGGCAAGACGATCTGTATTGGATACGATGACACCGTTATTGCCGCTTAGCCCAAGTCGACTTTATCCCGAAGATTTGTATACGACGCAATCTGTGCGAGAGATGTGTGCTGAAATTATCCGAGAGAAGTGTTTTGAGAATTTGCACCAAGAAATTCCATATGGGCTTGCGGTTCGCATTGAAAAATATGATGAAGAAAAAACTCATCATATCGGGGCTAATATTGTGGTTGAAAAGGACTCTCATAAAGGAATTGTCATTGGCAAAGGTGGCTTGATGCTCAAAAAAATTGGCACTGAGAGTCGGTTGGAGATTCAGACGCTAGTGGGCGCTAAAGTATTTTTGGAGCTTTATGTCAGCGTTAAAGAAAATTGGACATACAATAAACAGTTAATGAAAGAGTTGGGTTATGTCATCAAAGAATAAGCATTCAGAAATCACTTCTGAGTTCACGTCAGCTCATCGTAAGCAAACCCGGGTTGCCATTATCGGAAGGCCTAATGTTGGCAAGTCGACATTATTTAATTTTTTAACTGAGACTCGCAAAGCTGTTGTCAAAGATCAGCCAGGTGTTACTCGTGACATCTTGATTCAATCAGCAGAAATTTGGGGCAACGAATATGAGGTTATTGACACCGGCGGGTTAACCGAAGCCAGTGACCTCATTTCACAGCTCATTCGCGAACAAGTGGTCGAGTTTTTAAAGAGCATCGATTTGCTGATCTGTGTGATGGATGGGCGCGACGGTTTAATTCCGGAAGATCGCGATATTATTCGTATTGCGATTGAGACCTCTAAACCATTTTTAATTGTGGTAAATAAAATTGACAGCGTTCAGCATCTTGAGACTGGCAAGGCGGAGTTTTACGAATTTGGTAAAGACGTTGTTGCTGCCAGCTTCGAGGCCCGTCACGGTATGAGTGAAGTTCTTGAGTGGATTTCTGAGCACATCAAAAAGTTTAAAAGCCTTCAACGAGATGCCTTTACGATTGCGATCGTAGGTAAGCCGAATGTCGGAAAAAGCTCATTGGTCAATTGTCTGGTTGGTGAAAAGCGGGTTCTAGTTTCAGAAATGGCTGGCACCACTGTCGATACTGTAGACGTTGAGCTTGAGTATGAAGGTAAACGTTACGTATTGCTTGATACCGCTGGTTTAAGAAAGTCGGCACGACGGATTGAAGACGTTGAGATCATTTCAGCTTTTAAGAGTAAAGACGCTATCTCCCGCGCTGATTTAGTTCTTTTGGTTGTGGATGGAGTTCAGGGGCCAACCAATCAAGATACGAAAATCTTAGAGCAAATTATCGAAGAGCATAAAACGGTATTGTTGGTAGCCAATAAAACTGATTTGGGCGAAGAGAAAATGCCTGACTTTAGGGGTTGGTTTCAGACACAGTCTGAAAAAATATTTCACTACTATACGGATATTCCGACCGTATTTGTGAGCGCGCTTTACGCTCAAGGTATTGGTGATATGTTTGCCAAGATCGAAGATTTAAAAGTGAAAATGAATTTTAGAATTAGCACTTCAAAATTAAATGACTTTTTTATGTCAGCAATTCGCGGAGCACCATCTCCGGTCTATAATACCGAGAACGTTAAGTTTTACTATTTAACTCAGACCCACCAAGTGCCCCCCTCATTTATTGCTTTTGCCAATCATCCAGAAGGTGTGAGCCCGCAGTACCGACGATATCTAGCGAAAAAAATTAAAGAGGAATGGCATCTCGATGGGCTGCCTATTCGAATTTTTGTGATGAAGAGTCGAAAGAGATGAGTGATAAAAAGGCCAGAAGCCTCTGGGGTACACGATTTGGATTTTACCTGGCAGCGATTGGCTCAGCGTTTGGTCTCGGAAATTTATGGCGTTTTCCCTATGTGGTGGCAGCAAATGGCGGGGGTGCGTTTGTTTTACTTTATACATTGCTGGCGCTGTCTTTCGGACTGTCTTTACTCGTTAGTGAGCTTATGTTGGGAAAGATCTCGCGGCGAAGTTCGCTTGCCGCAATTCAAGAAGTCTTGTCAAATGTTAAATTGTCTTCTAATCCGCTTTCAAAAGGCTCATTTAAGTTTAGAGCATTAAAGTGGGTTGCGAGGCTTTCGCTTTTAGCTGCAGTGGCTGTGCTATCCTACTATGCCGTTATTAGCGGCTGGGTTTTGCATTTTTTGATGCAAATGTTTTTTAGTTTCATCCGTGGAATTAACTTTAGTCCTGACTCGTCTCTCAATATTTTGAAAGAGAGCGGTTTTTTACAAATTCTTTTAACCTCGGTTCACCTTATGGTGACTATCGTAGTAGTGGTCAAGGGCGTGCAGCAGGGAATTGAAAAGTGGGTCGGAAATCTCATGCCTCTTTTTATCGTGATTTTAGTATTTCTCATGATTCAGTCTTTGTCCTTGCCTTCGGCCTCAAGTGCCATGCGCTATCTTTTTTATCCAGATTTTTCTAAATTAACTGCAAGTTCTTTGATGCACGCTATTGGTCATGTGTGCTTCACGCTCTCAATTGGCTTTGGCACGATGATAACCTTCGGTAGCTATTTGACTAATGAAACTCAAATTCCTGTTGCCGGCTTTCGCGTGAGCTTGCTGGATACGCTGATTTCATTGTTTGCTGGGCTCTTGATATTTCCTATATTGATTGGTTCAAATTTGGACGTCTCCGGTCCTGAGGTACTATTTCAAACCTTGCCAAAACTTTTTGTCGGTCTTCATGGTGGGCTTATTTTTGGAATCGCCTTCTTTTCATGTCTTTATTTAGCGGCAAGTGCGGCGAGTATTGGTTTACTTGAAAGTATTGTGGCAAATTTACTCGACAAGGGCATATTTCGATCAAGAGCGAGGGCAACTTGGACAGCCGGTGGAATTGCCTTGAGTCTTGCCGTGATTCCAGCTCTTTCAAGCTCCTTTTTGAGTGGTATTCAATACCGAGGTCATGGAGTCTTGCAAATTCTAGATGATGTTTTAATTAACATTATTTTGCCACTCATAGCTCTCGGTTTGTGCTTTATTTTTTCACGTTTTCTAAAAGATGAAATTAAGAAGTCAGAATTTATCAACGATGATTCAGCAACTACTCTTAAACTTTATAGCCATTGGATATTCATCGTAAAGTGGGTCGCACCAGCGCTTATCATCTTGGCGCTGCTAATGGCCGCCATTTGGTCATAGTTTTAAAAGTTAACACCTAAAATAGCTGTGATTGTATAAGAATTGCCGGCGGGTTTAACTCCGGTAGAAACTTTGTTGGACTGCAAAA
>JAYVXS010000252.1:0-12222 GCA_043784965.1 Bdellovibrionales bacterium | reverse complement strand
GATCCTCAGATCTAGGCTCCTTCTCAGAACTCCGGCCAAAGAGTTTATTTTTAACAGTCACATACTGTTCTTCAAATAAAAATGACTTCTGCTTTAACGCCTCATTTAAAGCTCTAAGACGTATAACTTCATTTTCAAATTGGATTCTTACCTTTTGCTCAACCAGCGCAAATTCAATTAGCTCTTCTTTTGTTAGAAGCTGGAACTTTTCAGCCGGCACTTCTTCGAGAGGATTTTTTGTAAAATCTTGTTGTTTCATCTTCCAAAAAAGAATTACTTACATTGAAGATACTTGCAACTCTTGACTCGCGGGGAGTGAAGATTTTCTCATTTCTTTTTTTATTTCAGAAGGACTTTCAACAAATCTCTTCTGAAGTTCTGCTCCCTCAAAAAATAATGCGAACTCCGCAGCAGTCAAAATAATTTCTTTCTTATACATGGGATTGATTTTACTGAACAGGCCCTTCTCTAAACGCTTGCAGATAACGACGAGACCCGTGCCATCATAATACAAACATTTCAATGAAGATCTCTTTTGATTAATAAACAAAAATAAATGCCCAGAAAATGGGTCCTGATTTAATGCCGACTTCGCTTTTGAAAACAAAGTATCGTAGGACGCCCGCATATCCGTGGGCTCCTTGCATACAAAGATCTTCGTCCTACGATTAAATGAAATCATTACGCCACTTTCTTTAAAAAATCCACTAACTGGTCAACCTGAGCAAATCGAATCAGCTTGCCATTTTCCCAAGCTATCTCTATGCCACAAGGCCCGCCAGAAAAAGAAGGCGCAGGCTCAAACTTTATTTCTTTAAACTCATTCTCTGGAAAAACTCCATCTCTCTTAAGCTTTTTTGCCTTGCCCATCAACTTTGCCATTTGCCTCTGGCTCACTCCAATCGAGACATAAAAACCACTCGCTGGCCCCACCCATGCCTCCCAGGCCTGAAGAATATCCATCAGCAGCTCATCACTGACATTCTTCAAATGCCCCCCCTCGGATTTGTACGTGCTAAGACGTTTTTTCAATGTTGTGTTATCCATTGGCTACCCTCCATGTGTTTGTTGAAATTCAATTTAACAGATTTTCCTAACTTAAAAAGACGGGTCAGGTAGACGACTTACCGACCTTCTACTTTTTTGACTCGTTATCTCGTCTACTCACCGGCTACTAGTTACAAAATTTAATTTCAAACTTACAAAGGGAGCTCCGCATGGCAGCTCCTTTTTTTTGATCCTCAGAACGAGGTTATATTTTTAGTCATTCTCTTTGACCGAAGAAGTAAATTAGCTACAATTCAAAGCAGGCTTACTAATTCAAAGGAATGATACTTTTGCAGACTCGCAAAAAAACAATAGTAAAATCAGATTTTAATATAGCCCTTGGGCGAAAGCCTAAAATTTCACTAATTCTTAAAGAAAAAAAGAAGGCTTTACTAGATCTGAAAAAAAATATTTTGGATGATCTCGGTGAGTCCTCTTATCAAGCAAACAATAATATGCGATTAGGAAAGATTCAGTTTTCGTTTGAGTATCAAAGAGCCAATCTTAACATTTTAAACCCTAAAGAATGCCAACCATACAGTTTGTTGGCGAGTAATTTAAAGAAAAGAAACCTCTACCTACTTTATACTAGTTCTGGTCAAGCCGCTATTGCGACCATACTCATAGGTCTTAGGGATTTAGGTGCTCGTCGGCTTATTTTTATTGGCAAAAGACCATATGCCCAGATACATTTGAATAATCCCAAAGGACAGGCAGGAGCCCGCAGCGATATTAATTTGTGCGCCTGCATTGGCTTAGAAATGACAAGAAGACTGCGAATAAATCATTTGATTGAAATAAAGAAAATATATATCAATGATAATTATCATTGATAATTATCATTGATATATATCGGAGCAATATTGACCTATGAATAGATCTAAGGCGTTCATTCTTATTTTGAGCTTGTTTCTCATTGCTTCGATCTATGTCTATTGGCCACTGTGGCAAGAATTGCAGGGACGCGCAGTGGATGTGCAGATGACAAAGCAAACTCAATCCGCTCAAATAGCAGGAAAAATAGATCCAACCTATACTAAGCTGGCTGAAGCAACTGGTGGAGAGGTCTGCTATTCTGGTGGCAACACCAACGAAGAAAAAAATGAAAATTTGAAAAAGTGCATGTTGGCGATTGGTCATCGAGATTTGGTCAAAAAGAAGGCTTCGCAAATCCGCGAGCGTTTTCTTAAAATTAAGTCTCTGCTCTTGAATTTGTATTTTGTGGTCATTCCACTTCTTTATTCAATTGTTTTTATTTTGGTTAATAGAACTAGGCCAGTATCGTCTTGGGTATTTTCACTGGCCTGCGCTGTGCCGGCCGTTACTTTTTGGATTTATATCGGAGGCATTCGCGCCTTGTCCGATCCGTCCTTGAACGGCCGTGGTGGAATGAACTTACCACTTGCCGGTGCTGGCCTGGCCGCGATCGCAGGCTTTATTTTGTCTAAAAATCTTTTTGAAAAAACAACTTATGAAAAAAACTCAGCCGCAGCCGCGCTAATACTCTTAAGTCTGATCCCGTGTGGATTTATCGTTCTGCTAGCCGGCTCCTGCTGATTCTGATTAGCTTGATTTTGGTACTTTGAATTGGAAATTACTATATGCAAATTAAATTTTGGAGACGCCGTTTATTTCTGAGTTAGAGTTTGACCCGCCGTCAGTAAAAAAAAGCTCCCGGCCACAAAGTGACTGCCGCAGAAACCCACAAAAAGTGAAGCATTCAGTTTCAATAACTGGAATTGGCGTTGTAACTCCATAATATGCGCGTATTAAAGGCTCTCACAACGACGGCGATCCCAAAGTTTAGAGATCAAGGATATCTGGGCATAATTTCTATTCCTGAAAACCCGGTCGTAGCGAAGACGATAAAATTTGATGTTTATGAAAAAAACTTGAGCTGGAATTCAGAGTACAATAATCTAGAGTCTCAAGTGACCCCTGTCGAGGCCTCAGAGGCAAAGCTGCTCTTTTAACAATTTTATAAAGCCACCTGCTTAAAGGTCAAAGTCGGAGCCGCTGCCCAGTCAGCATTCAAAATTCAAGTCATACAGAGTACCGCTCAGTTTTGCGAATTGGTTATGAGCCGTCAAAAAGAAAAAATAATAGAAATGTTTAACGGTATTGAACTGCTGAGACAATTTTCAAGCCTTTTAATAAATAAATATGAATTTGAATTTCGGCGATTTCACTCTGATGAATATATGCGCGAAGTATCAGCCATGCCATTTTTAGTTTTGCTTCGTGAACCCAAAACTTTTAAAAAAGATCTCCGGCCGGCTTTCGAATACTCGCTATATGCCGCAAAAGCATCAAGACAAAGCCTCAACACCAAAATAGCTAAAACAAATATGAATGAGCAAATTGAGTTATTTAAAAAGGCTCAGCTTTCGCCAAAAGATACTGCTCACCTTGGCGACAATTTGAAAATATTTTTTGAATTTGAGTCGATTGCAAAATACTTTTCTTTTAATCAGGATCTTAAGGACCCGGTCTTGTATAATAAAATATTGGGAGAATACAACTCTGGAGAAGCCCGCCTTAAGCTGGCAGGTGCCGCTGGGATATTGGCTCTAACCGGGCTTTGCCTGATGCCTGCCGCAGGATCGGCCGCAAAGGCGGTGGTGGCCCCTACTACGAAATTGGCTCTAGTTTTATTTGGATCAAGAGAAACCGTTTCATTTTTCCGTTCGGTTGAATTTAAATCATTGTGCTGGACGGCTATTTTGGCGCCAGTTCAAATTTACCAAACGCTGCATGGTTATAGTAGGCTGCAAGAGCTTCATGATTTATTTTTTTCTTCGGCAGACAACAGATCGTTATTTGTATCTTATCAGCAACTCAATACTCAGCACCGAGAGGCGCTACTTAATTTATTTATGTTACCAGTTGATGCGACCATTTTGGCAACAATGCTGAAAGGCCTGCCTTTTATGAACGAAATTCTCTTTAAAAAAGTGACGGACTATTTTGCGAAGTAAAATTTTGCCAAACAAAATTTATTTGTTGGCTGACCTAAGGGCAGCCTGAGTCCGGACATTGTTCGATGCTTAAGCTTTTTATTTGTAGAACTGGGTTTGCGTTTTGATTCAAATTTGCGAGTACAATGAGGCGCACATAAGATGTGCTGAACCTAAAATGTGTTAAGTTATTTTCATTAA
Organism: Bdellovibrionales bacterium; assembly: GCA_043784965.1. GTDB lineage: Bacteria > Bdellovibrionota > Bdellovibrionia > Bdellovibrionales > JAMPXM01 > JAYTQQ01. The sequence continues at coordinate 8,017 of JAYVXS010000252.1, read as the reverse complement.
ATGGCGCCGCCGTAATCGCACCACTAATATATGATTTATCCGAGGTTTCTACCGGCCCTCCAGAAAGCGCGCTATACAGTAAGGTGCCTCCAGAAATATGATTTCGAACTTTTGTTGTGCCCGGTACAATTTTAGCTAGCTCTGCGGCCGGCAAAAATGTGCATTTAGCGCAATAGTTTTGCCAGTGGCAGTACTGTATGCACCCAAAAAGGTTTCGAGATGACTGTCGTCACCATGGTTTTCGACATAAAACCAACTGAAAAAAGAAAGAACCCAATTGCGAGGGCCGTCGGGCCGCAGTCAAATTAAGTCTAAATTAAGTCCAAATAAAAAGCGAGCTAAGGTTCAGGGATGGTGCTTCCGGACTCTTTATTAATGAGTAAATCCCAGGGCACGTTACGGCTGTTCTTAAAGAGATAATCAAGCGTGATCAGAACATGTCCCATTTTTTTGGGAGACTTTGTTCTATTACCATTGATGTCGCGCTCACCAATTTGTCCCCAAGAATTTTGTACGATGAGAGCGGTGGGCTTAAGTGGATCATTTTTAAATAAATAATTAACCACCATGAGTTCGTGTTGTCCCGAGGCTATCTTGCAATCTGCACCACAAGTGGCGGACGAAAACAAACCTTGTACCTGTTGCTTCATCCAAACGTCATCCTCGCCAAAGAGTTCCATGCCGATGAGCACGGGGATTTCATTATTGCGAATCGACTTTGCGATTCCTCTGAGGGCAAGTCTGCGATTTGTACCGCTGGTAGTGAGATATCGAAAGTCTTTGGGATTAAATTTCAGGTCATCTTTTAAAAATTTTCGTGGCGTGGTGATGCGGTTTCGATATTCAAATTCTTGATCTGGACGAAGCGGCACCTGGGTGATTGCCCGCTCATGACCCTTTAAAGAGCTAACAAGGTCTGTAAATAATGCAGTATTTATTCCGTCCTGATCATTGTGTTTCGATGAGTAGCGTTCAATATTCTTACCTTTTAAAAGATAGTTGCCGATAAAATGTGCGAGCCCGTTTTCAAGTCGTCTCTCTTTTTCGTCAGTTGATATTTCTTGATCATATCGAATCTCAGGGACCACGCCCGTGATGTCCATTGTGCTAATGGCCTCTTTTACATAGGCGCCAACATCAATTTGAAAACCCAACATCACATTGACGTGACGAGAGGGTCCGAGTCCGTAAGCGGCTTTAAATATTTTCTGCAATTTCTCAGTTTGTAATGAGGGATCTGGATCGCGGTACTGCTCGCGCATATGGACGTATTTGGGTAGGTGGCGGCTTACTTGAAAATATATATGCCAAAAAAGATTATATTCCGGAGAGAGGCGCACTTGCTTGCCAGTTTTTGAATAGTATTTGGCTTCAACCAATGAAGTGATGGCTTGCGCCCAGCAATCTTCTCCAGATTTTTGACTATGGAGTCTTCCGTGAGGGATGCCGCCAGGGACGGCAATGTAGTTTCCAGGGAGCTGCTTACTTTCAGTATAGAAGAGGCGTTCGCAGGAGTTAATCGGCCTTGACTGAGCGGTGGCAGCGAGGAGTGACGCCAAAAAGACGAAAAGTGAAATGAAAAGCAACTTTTTTGACATAGGTTTCATTTAGCAACAGTCATGCCACACAAACTGGGTTTATTTTGTTGAACAGAATTGAACAGAATTGAACAGAATTAAATAGAATTGAGTTTGTCTAAGCGAACTTTAATTGAGAGCCGAAGAGCGCAATACTTCGGCTCGAATTGAGCCTAACCCGGATATTTCAGGATATTTCATATCTAAATTTCGAGCTCACAAAAGTGCCAAAAATTGTGAAAAAATAAAAGTTCATCACTTATTTTCATCCAAAACTAAGCTAGGCCGGCCCTGCTGGGCTCGAACTTAGCATACTTATCCTGTATGGAAAGAACTAGGGTTTTCAGCCAATGTATTCGTATATTAATACTCATCATTACGATGAGTATTGCTGCGTATACAAGCATTGCAGTAGCGAATGGGCAGCGCTGTAAAGATCTATTTGTAACCGAATACTCTGAGGCGTTGCGCGAATACCAAAAATTTGGTTCTGGCCTGCGATCGATGAAGGCGCTTGGTAATCTGCGAATGGCTTACCGTGATGAGATTCCGGACAATTGGACCGGCAAAACCTATGCTTTTTCACCAGGACTTTCAAAATCAAGTCTCTATTACGAACCCTTGGTTGCGGATCTCCTTGAAGCAGGAATTCGCGTAGTTCGCTTCGATGCCTTTAATACGGGTGGGACATTAAAAGAAAATGGTGGGCCACTCAAGGGCTTGAGTCTCGAGGCGGATGGAATTGCGCAGGCAAAGATTCTCACAAGACTTAATCTGGTGCCGGGGTCGGTCTATATAATCGGCCATTCGCGTGGAGCGGCGACAGCACTTATCACAGCAAATATTCTGGGGCCCGAATTTATTGCAAGGATAGACATGGTTAATCCATATGTACGATGGCTTCCACAGGTCTATAAAGAACAAGCAAGTGCGGCGTTATTTAGTAATACTCGTAATATGAATTTGTTGAATCCCTGGTCCTATCATCCGTTAACGGCACACTTTGTTGAAATGGGTGACCGGTATTGGAGCAATTTCTGGGCAAATTTTGGCGTTGAAGCTCTTATGGGAGCAGTTAATTTCGAATCAATTGTACGCAAAGAAATTAAAAACCGGCCAGTGAGTGAGGCCACCCATAGCGATTTTGAAACTGAAGTGGCGGGTGTTATGGCTCAGTTCAATGCGATGAAAGATAGCTCCATTTTAAATGTGGCAAGCGAAGCCCACCAAAAAGGAATTCGCGCAGGCCTGTGGACGGCTAATCAGGATCGACTGGTTCCACAAAGCGTCGTGCACGAACTAGGTGGAACCTTGAATCTAAATCCGAGAAGTACCGATTTCAAAACGGTCGATGGTGGTCACAATAGTCCGATTGCCCAAACGCAAAAATTTTTAAAATGGTTGCTGCGAAATTAGTTGGAGCAAGCGTTCTAAAATACGACAGTCGCATTTAAATAAATTAAAAAACAAAAGAACTTTTCGCAACATGAAATGGCTTTCGGATTGAAATCCACAATTTGCATGATAGTATTTTTGCATCGCGATCGTATTCAGAGGCAAAATTCACCAGAGACGCGGCCGCAAATTTTTAAGGAGCTCGTACCAATGAAGAAAACTATTTTTAGTTTAGTGTTTGTTGGTCTGAACGCTTCTGCCTGGGATGCTAAAAGTTTTAAAAAGCCTAAAAGCGAGCAACTTAAGAAAACTTTGACGGATCTGCAATATCGAGTCAGTCAAAAAGATGAAACTGAGCCATCATTTCAAAATGAATATTGGGATAGTCATGGCGAAGGCCTTTACGTAGACGTGGTTTCCGGAGAACCCCTCTTCAGTTCAAAAGACAAATTTGATTCGGGGACGGGCTGGCCAAGTTTCACTAAGCCGATTAAAGAAGAAAATATCATAACCAAATCAGATCGAGCTTTAGTCTCTGAAAGAGTTGAAGTGCGCAGCAAGTATGCCGACTCTCATCTTGGCCATGTATTTGATGACGGACCGAAACCAAGCGGAAAGCGCTTTTGTATAAATTCTGCCGCACTGAGGTTCATTTCAAAGAGTGAGTTAAAAGCCAAAGGCTATGGCGATTTTCTAATTATTTTTGCCGCAGGCTCCAAGTAAAAATAAGTAAAATCAGCATTATGAAAGACTTCGTAGTGGCGTGTGCCCACACCCTGCGCATGCCGCCAAAAACACTAAAAAGCGCTTCAAAATGATTCAAAATACGATCACAATAGTTATTATTATAAAAAAGTTATAAATATTTTAAGTAAGTAAACATATTGATTTAATTATATAAATATTAATATATAAGCCACATTGTGATCACAAAAGTGATCTCTGGCATTTATTTATCGGGTAGAATGTGCGATTATGAACTTGTGGGACGTCTTGCAGATTTAGAAGCAAATAATTTAAAATAGACTTAGGAGCCTTTATGAAAATGAATCTTAAAATGACTACGGTTTTGACGGCAATCACTATTGCGGCCGGCCTCAGCGGATGCGGCAAAGCAAATAACTCAGATGCCACAACTGACACCTCTACATCAGGAATGGCCGCAAGCGCGGTCGGCGGCGCGCTCACCGGCTCGGCGGCAAGCGGTACCCAGGCGCGACTTAACTCGAAAAGACCGATTCTGTTTAGTGCTTTGGTTCCTGAGGCAATTGCCAGTAGTTTATGTCCTACGTTTCGCAGTACCGACGCAAACTGTAGTGTAAGCTCAGGTTCAATGTGGCTCAATTATTCGGGATGTAGTTTCGCTGGTTATGCGACATGGACAGGTGTTCAACAACTTTCAATGTCGAGTGGTGCCGCCACCTGCGGAACATTTCCAAACCCCGGTGCTAATGGCACGCTTTATCGTCAATTCGTAAGCAGCGTTGGTGGTAGCACTCCGGGCAGCCTCAGCTTGGTGGGCGCAAGAGACTCAGCCGTGATCGACAACAGCTCAGCAAATCTTTCGAACTTTGATGGCGCAACGATCGCAACGATTCACAACGGGGGATATGGTTCGGCAGTCAGTTTCGACAGCGCCGGTAAGCGTAGCGCCCTGCTGATTGGTCAGCACATTACACTCTCTGGTGTATACGATCACTCTCTTTCAGGAAGCCTAACTCTAACCGAAAGCGCCAGCCAGCGCGCGGTCAACGGCCAAGTAAAGCTCTACCACAATCTCCTAAAAGTTGTGGCAACATCAAGCTTCACCAGTGTTGTACACACAGACTTGTGTTGTTGGCCAGTGGGCGGAAGCATTTCGACGGTGTATAGCGCTGGCGCGAATGTAAGCCCGACAGTACTTGGCGCAAGACTCGTAGGTAAATCTGAAACTTTAAGCTTTAGCGGAGTATGCGGTTCCGGAACACTGACTAACGCCGATGGCGCAAGTGCAGAAGTTAGTTTTAATCGCTGTTTTTAAATGTAAGTATTTTAGCTGCGAGCATCTTAAATATAGCTTTTTGACGGAGTAATAAATTGAACATCGATCGTCCGGAAATTTATAAATATAGCGAGTACCGTGTATTTCTCAAGGATTGGCTGGATTTTAAAAAAAAAAGCCAATCCAAATTTTCAATACGCGGTCTATCACGGCAAGCAGGGCTAGCAAGCGGATATTTACCGATGATTACCGGAGGTCAACGTGACCTATCGCAGGCCGCACTTAGCAAGCTGATGCCATTCTTAGGACTAATCCCAGCCGAACAAAGTTTCTTTGAAAATTTGCTGGTGCTTGGCATATCGGACTCTCATGATGCTCGGCTCAACGCGATTGAGCGCATGCAAGACTTTAAAAAGTATCAAGAACACAATCAAAAAGACAATGAGGTTTATACCTACCTCTCACACTGGTTTTATGTCGCAATTCGCGAAATGGCCGACCTGCCAGAATTTAAGCTCGATGCAGAGTGGATTCAGAGCAAGCTGAATTATGCCGTTCCATTAAAAGAAATTAAAGAGGCGGTTGAGTTTCTAAAAAGTCATGCCTATTTAGTAGTGAGCGAGAACGGCAAGGTGACTCCGCCAGAAAAAAGCCTAAACTGTAGTGGGCCAATTTATCGTATGGCGCTGGCAAAGTTTCACCGAGAAATTTTTGACTTGGCGATTGAATCTATAGACAAAGTTAATAGCGCAGATCGCAATATTCAGGGTCATACAATGGCGGTTAGTCCAGAAAGCTTTTTGAAAGCACAGAATATATTAAACGAAGCAATTGAAAAAATTCGGCAACTTGGTCGCGCCGAAAAAAATGGCGACCGTATTTATCATTTAGAGGTAGCACTATTTCCGTTTACTCGACAAACTAGTGAAAAGCCTGAGGAGCAATCATGAAGCCACTATTCATAAAACCACTTGCGATTTTTTTAGTTTTGACGGGGACAATATTTTCTGGTTGTGGAGGAACCTCAACCGGAAATCCAGAATCAGAGGACGTTTCGGTCACCGGTTCGGCGATAAACGCAGTTGGCGGGGCGATGAGCAGCTCTGGTTCAAGCGGCATTTTGGCCTCAATAAAAAGACCGCTACCGCGCACACTCTTAAAAAATAATTTCATTGAGATGCTCGCTGGTGTTCGCTTTATACCAGAGGCTTTTGCCTCAGTTTTGTGTCCAAGCTATAGAACTGCCCAGGGGGCCGGATGTACGGCGACGGGCAGTGATTTTTGGCTCAGCTATAATGATTGTCGCTATAGTGGATCACTAGCATCTTGGCAGGGAGCCCTAGAAATCGAACTATCATCAGGCACCGCAACCTGCGGTAGTTTTCCATCACTTTTGCCAAATGGCTTTCTGTATCGTCAATTTGTTTCTAGTGCCGGGGTGACAACGCCATCAACAGCGACTGTAACCACGCCCCTAGGCATCGTTGTTCATGTCGATGATGCTTCGACAAATCTTAGCAATTTTGATGGCGCGACAATCTCAACAATCCTTCGCGGCGGCTATGGTTCAGCTATTGGTTTCGGACCAACTGGTATTAGAAACTCACTTGTTTTTGGCCATCGCGAATATATCTCGAGCGTATTTGACCACTCTGTGACGGGCAGTTTAACAATTGCACCCACAAGCTTGAATACACGAACGATCACCGGCAGCGTCACAGTCTATCATAATATTATGAAGGTCATTGGGACCGTGCAATTCAGTGGCTTGGCTCACAGCGACTCATGTTGCTGGCCGACATCGGGAGCCGTGACCACTAGCTTTAGTGCTGGGAGCCTGGCGCCAACAACAACTGGTGCTGCCGCAGTTGGTAAACAAGAAATTATGACTTTGACAGGCTGCGGGACTGCTAGTTTACAGTCGTATGACGGAACCACAAAAAACGTCAGTTTCACGAGGTGCTTTTAATGCAAAAATCAATTCTCATCACCGGCGCATCCAGCGGCATAGGCTTGCATTTAGCTAAAAACTTTTCTGAAGAAAACAAATTCAAAGTATTTGCTGGAGTTAGAACAAAAAGAGATGAAGATAAAATTAAAAATCTCGCCATCAAGAATTTAGTACCCATTCACATTGACGTGCAAAATCAAGAAAGCATTACAAAATGTATTTTGTCCCTCACCCATGAAAAACTCTTTGGTCTGATTAACAATGCGGGAATAGCAATCGCCTCACCGCTTGAATTCATTCCAATAGAAGCATTTCAAGAGCAAATGGATGTGAATGTAACTGGATTATTGCGAGTCACGCAGGCGAGTTTACCACTGCTCCGCTTAACTCAGGGTCGAATCATCAATATTGGCTCAGTTTCTGGCAAGGTCACCACGCCCCTGGTTGGGGCTTATGCGGCCTCAAAACATGCAGTTGAGGCGATTAGTGATGCCCTTCGCAGAGAACTAAAGTCGAGTGGAGTTCGGGTTAGTCTAATTGAGCCGGGAATGATTAAGACACCTATCTGGGAGAGGTCAAAGGACCGCGCCTTTCAACTCTTAGATAAAATTCCAAAACATGCACAAGTGATTTATCAACCCATGGTCGACAAACTCATTAAGAATCTAGATTCTAATATTGCAAGCGCGGCTGAGCCTGAGGCGGTCCATAGGGTCGTTAAACACGCGCTTGAGGCGAGGGTGCCCCGAGCCCGCTATTTAGTGGGTCGTGATGCTAGGATCGCAATTACGCTCAGCCATCTGCCAGATGCATGGCTTGATAAGCTCATTGCTAAAATGGGCGCAGCTCGCTAGCCATTTTTTTTAGCCACGACTAGTCATGAAAGAAGACTGTTGTCGCTCCCGCGAAAAAAGCTTAAGAAATCTTTTTTGGAAAGATGGCCGAGTGGCTGAAGGCGCACGCTTGGAAAGCGTGTAGCGGTTAATCCCGCTCCAGGGTTCGAATCCCTGTCTTTCCGCCAATCAATTAGTCAGTGGATTTTAGAACAGCAGCTAAAGTAACGAAAACACAAGTGAATGGTTTCAATTAGTTGAGAGGCCACGCAAAAAGTCA
>JAYVXS010000251.1:0-3856 GCA_043784965.1 Bdellovibrionales bacterium | reverse complement strand
ACTAGTTCTTAATTTTTTGTATGTGGACAAAATCGCACGCCAATAATCAAAATTTGATTTTATTATTTCCGATCAACAACGTTCGCCTTTTCTTCGGAGAGCTTCACAAAGCCGTCTTTGTTGACATGCTAAATCATCCTATTTACTATGGATAGATGACACCTTCGATTGACATTCTAAAGCGCTGGGCGTCTTTGCAAACTTTAATGAAAAAGAAAGGCCTCGGTTGGGCGTTTCACAAATTAGATAAAAAGTTGCGTGTAGCGCGAACGCCGGAGTTTTATAAGGGCGTAGTCGTCAGCCATTTACTTCCCAAGGATTACATAAAGTTCGTAAATCGTTTTGGCTATCCAGTAATTGGTTTTTCTTACTACTGCAGAGTTGGTATGACCTTTCTCCCGCCTGAATATATGCAGGCCCTTTCACCATTGGTTTTTGATAGAAATGGAAACGAACTCACTCCATTGATCGAAAGTCCTACGCAGGCGCAATACGCTTTTTTTTCTGGTCAAGATTTGGCGCACGTCAGGGGGGTGGCCTTTGGTCGCTCGAAAAATGGAAAGATTTCCGTGTGGTCTGTCGACGGAACGGTTCAAGTAGAACTAAGAAGTTTTTCGGAGTGGTTAAATATCAAAATTGACGAGATAACTGATTATATCACGAGTCTATCAAAAGATGAAATAGTGCAATTAAAAATAAATGATACAAGTGAAGGGGATCCTCATCGCGCCCTAGATTATGCTGTATATGATAAAAACAATTTCGCATTCAGCAAAAAAGATTTAAGTGTTTATTGGGTCGAGGATCAAAGTACTTCTCCGTATACATACGGTGTGGTGGATAACAAAGGTAGATGGCTCATGCCTTTAAAAAACCAATTTTTCGAGATTGCACCTTTTCGTCATGGTCGGGCTCGAGTTGAAACGAATGACGGTAAGATCATCATTAACTACTCGGGTAAAAAGCTCAGATCTGTCCCTTCTAAAAAAGTGATCCGTAAAAACGAGTTTGATTCAAAAGGTAAGAAGTTCGGAATTATAGGCTCCATCAGTGACCACATAGGTTGGGGCCAGCTTGAAGAGCACATTACTTCTGTCGGCGGATCTTTCACGAGTGAAGTTACTAGCTCTTTGGACTACTTGATTTGTGGAAACCTGAATAATACTCGTTCTCATTTCCCGGATCAGATTGAGAAGATGGACAAGGCGAAGAACGAAAATCCGAGGCTTGTTGTCATAGATTTACCAGAATTTTTGAAAAAAAGTGGATTCGTTCCCTAGTCTATGACGACTGATATTGAAGCGCCGAAATCAACATATCGTGTTTTTTAGGACGAGGAAGACGTTTTTGGAAAGCTGTCTAGCGAGTCAGTAAAATCGCATCCAAACGGCGCTTCAGAGAGCGCGCACTTCATATACAAAATGTTGTTTATTTGAAATTTTTCCGGAGCTCGCGCGACTTTTACGAGCTTCGTAACCACTCTGAATTGTTCTGGAGATAAAAAAATTCGTCTGAAAAATTGCCGCGCCTCGATGCGCTTAACACTATTTTGTGAAGCAACGTAAGCACGGCAATTCGGGTGCGAACTGAAACCATTCTTTCAAGTTCAGATTTTTGGACCCGACCTCATGCTTCAAATTGCATTGAAGTTCTGTCCACGGATCATCGTCATAGCCCGGACACCGGTTCTGGATAAACATCTTTTTGCAAGTCATCGCATTTGTCGCAATGATAGTTTGCCAAAAAACCTTCGTCAAAGGCCTCGTCCAATGGAACAAGAAAGTCTAGCTCGCCACACTGAAAACACTTCACTCTTGTGAAATCTCCACCGAGTGCATTGAGCAACATTGAAATTTTGCCATCGGTAGACGCTGAGTCGTTCAAATTCACTCCCTTTAACGCGTGTGAAATTTCAAGTGCATTTTTTTGGTCTTCGCTGAGTTGCCTCTATATCAGGTAACTAATTTCAGTTATGTTGGCAATGAAGTTTTTGAACTAAGATTGAAAGCGGAAAAAGACTGCTCCTTCAATCGCTCAAAAGTTCGCTTGTGAAGCGGTGTGCATTGTCAGCTTTAAGGTAGCAGGTAGCATTTAACAGTAAATTTGAAAATGAAGTCATTTGTGAGGTCATTGAAATCGATGGTGAATAAATCTCCCAAGCTTAATGTCAATCCAACTCTCGAACTCAGCGATTTTGAAATCAAATTTTCATTTCGCCGTCGCTTATTGAACAATGATCTCAATGATTTCATTACAAAGCTCACTGGGCATTTGCGAGCATTCAATAACGAAACCGAAAGGTTTGATATTCCCGTTGGACGGATCTATGTTTATCGAATCGAAATCGCACGAGCTTTCGAAGAAGGCGAATCCATTTGGCAGATCTTTGATAGCCAAGACGCTGAATTGGCGGACTATTACAGCAATCTTTTTAATGAAGACGACTTTTCGGATGATCTTCAAAATATTGTAGCGCCGGGTTTTGGTACGGATCTGCTGATTGTCGATCGAGTTGAGATTTTAAAAGATTTTCGCGGATTGAACCTAGGACTTATCCTTGCCCTTCGCGCGATAGAATCTTTCTCGGACGGCTGCGGATATATTGCATTGAGGCCATGCCCTCTACAGTTTGGTCCTTACCGTAATAAGGAAACTAAGAAACTTCAGCTCATGGGCTATGATCAATTTTCGAAGAACGAGAGACAGGCATTCAAAAATCTTCGCCGTCATTGGAGTAAGATTGGTTTTGTTCCAGTTGGGAATTCTACAGTCTATATCAAAAGTCCGGCGCTTGAAAACCTATCCATCGGGAAACTTTTCGTAAAGTGAGATCGTGCTAAAAGGTCCCTTTCGAAATCGCAGCGTGCAGACAGCGTCTATAGTAGGGTCGTTTCGCACCATAGTGTGAAAATATAATTGCAAATTTTACCCCTCATTTTCTAACACCGATTCTCAAATCGAAGGCATTGACTTAGGGTAGTACTTTTTATTGGCCTTGCTATTGCCTTTAAGCGTCATCCTGGGGAGGGATCATGGGGTCACGAGTTCTTGTTATAGATGACGATGAACTGTATTTGGCAAGTACCAAGAAGGTTTTGCGACGTGAAAACATCGAGGTGGTCACTGCTACAAGCCCCACTGAGGCTATGAAGATTTACAATCATGAAAAAATGAATTTTGATTTGCTGTTGATGGACTTCGAATTCAAAGGCCTCGACATCACTGGCTCTGATCTAGCACTAAGAATATTGCGACAAAATCCTCATCAGGCGATTATTTTTATAAGCGGTAAAGATAGCCTCGAATACTGCATCTCAATGTTAAAAACCGGAGCCGGTCGCACTTTTATTCAAAAGGGTGGTGAGCCCGAAAGTATTACCGGGCCGGTAATCGAGTTACTTAAAAAGATAAAGCCACGACTCGAGTTCACCGACAGTCTGGATGATGAATTGAAACGTGAATCTGATATTCGCGCCTTTGGAATCTATGGCCGGTCTCGCGAGCTCCACACGATTGTAAAAAATGTTGAAAAGGTCCGGCGATTTCGCTCCTTATTTTTGATCATCGGAGAAACTGGAGCCGGAAAAGAGTTTATTGCAAAGTCCTTTGCGATTCCTGGCAAACCGTTTTTTGCAGTGGATTGTTCGGCATTTACGGAAGGCCAAGAGCAGTTTTTGGAGACGGCGCTCTATGGTTGTATAAAAGGTGCCTATACGGGTGCCGACTCAGATAAAGTCGGAGTGTTTGAAGCAGCAAATGGCGGGGTCGTATTTTTTGATGAACTTCATTGTTTGAGTCTCATTGCGCAGTCAAAGCTTTTACGAACCATTCAGGAAATGAAGTGTCGTCGGCTTGG
>JAYVXS010000250.1:0-3860 GCA_043784965.1 Bdellovibrionales bacterium | reverse complement strand
GGCAAAGGTGGCGAAGTCTTCGGCTTACGAAGATGTTGCATTTATGCTTGAAAACTCCAGCTCAGTCATATTTGTGCCTGGATACGGCATGGCCGTCGCACAAGCCCAGCATTCAATCAAAGAATTGACTCAGGTCCTTATTGATAAAGGGGTTAGCGTAAAGTTTGCGATTCATCCAGTTGCCGGCCGCATGCCAGGTCATATGAATGTTCTTCTAGCCGAAGCTGATATTCCATACGATCTTGTTTTTGAACTTGATGAGATCAATGCCGAGTTCGCACAGTGTGATGTCGCATTTGTCATCGGCGCAAACGATATTGTGAATCCGGACGCCAAAAACAATAAGACAAGCCCACTATTTGGAATGCCCATTTTAGATTGTTACAAAGCCAAACAAGTTTTTGTAAGTAAGCGCTCAATGAAGCCTGGTTATGCTGGCGTCGATAATTCACTTTTTTATTATGACAATTGTTCACTCGTCTTTGGCGATGCCAAGCAAAGCATTGAGAAAATAAGTGCCGCTCTTCGAGATGCCCACTAGTCCTTTATTTAAGTTGGGCCCTAAATTTTATAAGGGCCGTCCTAGATTCAATACCTGACAAGAGTCACTCCTCGGTGAAAATTGTGACCCAGGGCTTACAATTACTGGCGCTGTAAAAAATGCAAAGTAGTTATTTGGCCGAACGAATTTCCTGAGAAATCACCACTCATGTATTCTTTTTAAAGAATGCATTACTAGATGATTTTTACAAATTCATTTTGCGGCATGCGAATACGAGGTAAATTTTTAGCGCCAATTTTTTCCTTACCAACTGCAATAACCATTACCGTAAGTGCATCTGAGGCTAAGTCTAAAAATCGATGCATGCGAGCTGCATCAAAGCCCTCCATGGGTAATGAATTATAGCCCGAAGCTTGAATCGACAACATGAAATTCTCACATGCAAGAGCGCAAGTCTTCACTGCCCAAATTTGAAGATCTCTTTCAGAGGCAGGCCCTCGAATCATGGGCTTTTTCAATCCAATGGTAAAAAATAAAATTTTCTTAAAGAGGCCGCGCAAATTTAAAAATCCATTTTCATAAGTCATCGGGACAATTTTTCGATAGTACTGAAATGCGGCCCCCGGCACATCCACGCCAGAGCCCTTCAATCTTTCAATCTCACTTATTTGATACTTGCAAACTTTCTTCCATGTTTTGGTACGTGCCACACAAACAATGAGTTCAGAAGCAGTTTGAGCACCAGCCTGTGCGAGGCAAATTTCAACCAACTCGGCTTTCAGTTTTTCAGTCTTTACCCAGTAAAACTCCCAAGGCTGAAGGTTCGAAGAATTTGGTGCAAGTAAGGCATGCTCGATTGCCCTTTCAACAACGCCCTGCTCAATTTTTTTACCATCGAAGACTCGAATACTTCTTCTCGATCGAACGATCTCATCAAATACTTTTTGGCTTTCAGGATTTTTGGTATTTTGTATTTCGGGCATTTTTTCTCCAAGGAATTTACTTTTGATTCTCATTCAAATAAAGTCTAGCTGTAGTGTCAAATCGTAACCACGGGACCACAAGTCTAAATTAAATTTACGCAACAATTGCGAAAAACTCTGCCTGCTTGGTGAGCAAACTCTGGCGAGTAATTAGATGATCTTACCTAATGAACTACATTTATCTTTTTGTAAAACTGCAACTTTCCAAATGAGAACTTGGTTTTTTTAAATAATCGTCGGCCCGAATTGTGGTGCAACTTATCATAAACTAGACTCTCATCAGCAAAGCCATTTTGACTCTAAAATATTGGTATAAAGCTTGCGCTGACAATATCAATGGACTGAATAACTATAGCAGTTTTCCAGTTCCTCAAACCGATGTCCTGAGTGCAAGCGTAAGCGGATCACCTGATTTTTCTCTTCCTCAAGCCGGCGCTTACTTCGATGATTGCAATGGAAAGACGATGACCAATAGTGGCTGTTATTTTTATATCACTTTTCATCCAACGCAATTGGGGCCACAATCAGCCACCATAAGCGAATCTGATTCAGGTTCAGGAGTGTTTTCAAATGGCAACCCCTACTCATTTTCAGCGACCTATGTGGTTCAGGCCAATGCTGTCGGAGTTGGAACCGAGCCGCTGAGATGCATTGAGCCCAAGAAAAAACCTGAAAATAAAACAAAAAAATGATTCACTTAAAAGTGTTTGCTGCCACAAGGGTGAAGTTAAATTGTAGTCAGTTTCATCAATCATTGAATTGCCCGAACTGTTTGATCTCAAAATGATAAATCCCAAAGTTTAAATTCTATTCTTGCTGTCACAACCAAAAAGTCGATCCATATAGAGACATCCACAAAAGTCGGAATCCAGTCAAATACATCCAGTCAAATTAGAACATGCCCTAATCGTGAGATACGAATTTCTCGGAATATCTCTTTAAGCTATGTTAGAATTTAGGTAAATATATTGATTATATTGATTCGACAAAGAAAGCTTTAGAGGGTCACCAAATGTCAAAAAAAGCAACGCAACGTAATTGTAATTCAGCTTCACTCAACAAAAATGGATTTTCTATTATAGAAATACTTGTTGCTCTTGGGATTATGAGCGTCATTGCCACGGGAATGGCTACAACGTTTTCACAACAGCAACAAGAAGTGAGGGCGTTAGGTGAAAAATTTGATACTCAAAGCCTGAGTCACAGTGTCCTTACGATGATTCAGAGTCCGGCCTCATGTAGAGCAAATTTTATATATGGCGTTGTGCCTACGGACATCTCAGATGCGACAACATCCAGTCCGTCGGCACATAGCATAGACATTCCTGAACTTCATGTTGGTCTTACCCCCACAACAGCGCTTATCGCCAAGACTGGCCAAAGCTTGCCTGGTAAGCCGGTTGGTCGAATGGTAGTTCTTTCAATTAAAATAAAAGATATTACTAAAACAGGAGTTCTGAATGAGTACAAAGGCAGTTTGACTATAGAATTCGACCCAACGTCATTAGCCCGCTCACTGAGACCAGTTTCTATCGATCAAATATTTACAATCATCACTCCGGATAATGCAGCTATTGTTAATAATTGTGGATCAATTGGCGCAAGTGTACCTGTTGCCTCAACGATTATCGAGCCTAAGTGCGAATGGAATGCCATGGCGGGGCTTGGGGTATGCACCCCTCCGACTTGTCCTGTGGGATGGACAGATTTGGGAATAACCTCTCGATCCCCTCAAGCCGTCATTAATAATCCCGGGAGTCCTACCGTTGGTTACACCTCAAGATATTGCGTTCAATAGATATTTTATTTGGTTTTATGTGGAAAAGCTTCCGACTCGGGTAGTCGGAATTTGACAAACAGTACCGACTGACCCACTAAAAACCCCTATAAAACTTGAATCTCAGTTCAAAACCTAAACTTTATGCCTCGAATCACGCTCAGCTAAGCCAAGGCATCCCATATTGAGACTTAGGAATTTAACACTTGATAGGGACTCTAAGGTGAGAATACCTTGATCATCATTTATTTTGGAATGAAAGAGACCTGCAAAGAAAACTCGATAGTTTCATTGCGTACTACAATTCGGCCCGCGTTCACTATTCGCTCAAAGGTCAAAGTCCTGAAGGTAAAAATGGCGATGTTGGCATCCCCCGGTTTCAGGAAAGATGTCGCATGAGTTAGAGAAGTGTGGGTAGTAAGTAATTAATTAATTAATTAGGAAGAGGAAGGTATACTTGGGGGCTTTTGAAAACTATAAAGCTCACTCAAAGTTTATGGATGAAAGTACTCCGCTCATTCATAAGCCACATGGAGCAAGGCACGATCATAGAACAGTGCGAAGAATTCACGGGCAACTTTGCAAGTGAGCAAAGGTC
>JAYVXS010000249.1:0-12285 GCA_043784965.1 Bdellovibrionales bacterium | reverse complement strand
TCCGGTTAGCGCCTCTGGCTAGCCGTTCCTCCTTCCGCCTTGATCTGATTCAAAATCCACTGCGCAAAAGTTGTAATACTTATTTTTGCGCGGGCCCTTAGTGAGTTCAATTTAAATGTCTATAATAAATAGTTTTGCTGGGGCCAAGTCACTATTTTAAGAAGACTACTTCAAGATGGCTGTTGAGCTCAAAAAAAGCTCTTTGAATATTTTAGGATTGAGTTCTTCGGCCCTAGCCTTAGCTGAAATCTCAAGCTTTTCAAAGGCTTCGGACAATGTACTTTCAGGGATATTTCGACTTGAAAAATATTGTCCTCGCAAATTATTGTACAGCAGTTTTCGACGATGTGAGAATGCTGCTTTTATAAATTTAAGAAATTCAGGTCTCTGAGAAATGCTCAAAGCATCGTTGAGAATTTTAAAAACCAATACACGACTTGCTACATTTGGGGCTGGATAATAATCTCTTGGCGCACACTCACAAAGCAGATCAATGCTCCAAAAATTTTGCGCTACTACCGTAAGCAAGCCATAATCCTTACTACTACATTCAGCCATAATTCGCTGAGCCACTTCTTTTTGAAACATCAAAATCATGGTCGAAAGTTGATAAGGCTGAAGTGAACGCTCAATCAACAGACTCGAAGAAATCTGATAGGGTAAATTACTTACCAATAAGCTTTTTTGAGGAGTAAAGAGCTGCGCCCAATCAACGCGAAGCGCGTCGCCCTCAATCACCTGAATTTTCAGTGGTGACTCGCTCTCAGCGCGCATCCGCCAATATTGGGCAAACTTTTGATCAAGCTCAATGAGCTTAAGTGGCTTACCCAGCAAAATGAGCTCATCTGTCAATGAACCAAGTCCTGGGCCAACTTCAATAATATCGTCTTCTATATATCGCTGGGCTGCTTTAATAATTCGCTCGATTACAATCTCTGATATTAAAAAATTTTGACCGAGCGATCTTTTGGGACCATCACTTCCGAGCTCTTCAAACCTAGCTAATATTTTTTCTTTGATCATGCTTGAATGCTCGCTTGTTTAACGCCAAGTGGAGCACGTGCCCGTGGAGCTAGATCTTGAAGTGAAAATTCACCGCGATTCAGACGGATGACTCCGGCCAGTCCTATCATAGCCGCATTATCAGTGCAATATCGAATAGGTGGAATGACCACCCGGCACGAACGTAAACCTGCCTCTTGTTGAACACGCTCTCTGAGCCTTGAGTTGGCGCTTACTCCACCGGTTACCACCACTTGCTTGAGGCCAAACTTATCAGCGGCACGAAACAGTCGATCGACCAGGACATCAACAATCGCCTCTTGATAGCTGGCGCATAAATTCGCGAGAACTTCTTGCTCGCTAGAAAATAACTTATCAACTAGCCACTTCTTTGAATGCCGTTCGAGTTGCTGAAGATCAGTAGGCGTAAAGCCTGCCACCAAGCGTACGGCAGCACTCTTGAGGCCAGAAAATGAAAAATCAAAATGGCTTTCATGAAGCAAGGGTCGCGGAAAGCCATAGGCTTTTACACTGCCGAATCGCGAAAGTTGGTCAATTTGAATACCTCCCGGAAATCCCAATCCGATTAGCTTGGCAAATTTATCAAAGGCTTCACCGGCAGCATCATCTCGTGTTGCCCCTAAAACTTCGTACTGGCCAAATTCCTTAATATGATAGAGCGAAGTATGCCCGCCACTAATAGCCAACGCAATATAGGGATAATGAAAGTCAGCTGGAGGTGCGTAGCTAGCGTCTCTTAAAAAGGGCGCCAAGAGGTGGCCCTCTAAGTGATTCACTCCGATAAAAGGAATTTTTTGAACCAGCGCTAAAGTTTTTGCAGACACCAAGCCAACTAAAAGCGAGCCAATTAGACCGGGCTCACTAGTCACCGCAATTGCCTCTATGCTTTCAAGCTTCAAGCCGGCCTGTTTAAGAACTTCCTCAACCAGTGGTAAGAGATTAAATGTATGATTTCTACATGCAATTTCGGGAACGACCCCACCAAATTTTTCATGCGCCAAATTTTGATCAGCAGACATTTGCGCCAAAACGAGGCCTTCATGAGTCACAATTGCAACAGATGTATCATCACAACTAGTTTCGATCGCTAAGACATTTTTATATAAGGGCATATATCCTCTGCAGAGGTATTCTAAGGGATCTTTCTCAAGAATGATATGCTATTCGCAGAAATGACAATTCACGCTGGATGAATCGCCTAAGTGGGCTTACAAATCAAAATGAAAACGAAGTCTTTCATGCTCCACAACCAGGCGCGCGCGAATACTAAAACATCGATGAGTTTGTTAATTCACAAGGAATTCAAACCTTGATTGCACATCGCGTGCAGGGAGTCGCAGAGATTCCTATCGCCCTATATATGGGTCAAAAAGGCCATGCGGACCTCTCAAAAGGTGAATTTCAAGTTGTTTTAATATTTAACGCCTTAGTTTGAGGCGAAAGCTGGTCGCTTCGGCAAATACTAAAAAACCAAATGATCTAGAAATCCAGGATACTCAGGCATAGTGGCGAGAACTGCAGAAAAATCGCTGGCACCGATTGTGACCATCATATCACCATTTTTAAGAACTGATTTTACGTTGTCCATCTTTTCGAATTCGCCCTGCGCCCCCAAGTACCCATGATAAAATTCATTTTGGACAAGAGGTACTTTTTGTTTTTGAAAATCCTTCTCTCCAGAAAAGTCGGCGGCGCTGAGCGGTACTTCTTGATAGTAAGCGATATCGGCCAAGTCTTCGATCGAGCGAAGATTGTAAAATAATTGTCTCAATTCATTCGTGCAAGCTTGATGATACTCTGCCAAATGGGAATGTAACGCCAAACGGGTCTGCCAAGTCGTACGAATTATGGTCTTAAGAATATCTTTATCGTCCGGAGAATATTCGTGAATTCGCTCGTCCGAAAACAATTTTACCGCTTGTCCAAAATATTCAGGACAAGATTTTTGATCGACCAAGCCTGATTTGACCACTTCCTGAAAATGATTGAGGTCATCTAGAAACTTTCTGTTCTCAGAAGATGGACTTCTTTTCGTAACCGTGGCACAGGCAGTAAAAATGAAAATTAAGATAACCGCATATTTTTTCATAATGTTTCCCCTACTAAAATTAAATCGGCAATTCATCTTTGTAACTAAATAAACAAGCTTAAGATCGATATGCACTGGACAAAAGGAACTGGACCATCAAATGCCCCAATAGCTACTTGAGCAAATCTTCCATAGATTGACATTGATGAGTCGAGCGCAAGAAATTGTGTCTCTTCCCGCTCCGGTTTCACGCAACAGAAATCTGATGAAATATCCGGGCTAGGTTTTGTCGAAGAACCCTACAGGTCCGAGGCCGCGACGCGAAAGAGATCTCGACTTTAAGCTTGATTTAATAATCTCTACTTGATGGCTTTAAGGCGGCTTGCCGCCTTTTTTGCTTCACCCGAATTTGGATACTGACTGAGCACATCTTTGAAAAAAATCTTGGCTTCGTCTTTCGAACCTAATTCTTGAAAACTAACGCCAATCTTATATAAAGCTTCGGCTGCGTGTTTACCCTTAGGATTTGCCTTACGATATTTCTCAAAGCTTATGGCCGCATCTTGCCACTGCTTTTTTACATAGTAGTCTTCAGCTACTTTATAGTCGCCCTTTTCGCCACCAGTTGTTTTTGCAGGGGCGGCTGGCGCTTTTTTAATTTCTTCGGTCAGCTGTGCAATTTGAGTTAGTAAGGCTGAAGTCTGAGCTTCCATCTTGGTCATTACGTCTTGATGAACCGCAAGTTTGTCTGTGAGTTCTTTTATTTTCTGATCGCGCTGTAGAAGTGCCTTTTCAACCTTATCTTCGTTTTTATTATTCTTATTATCAACGACATCAACTCGCGCAGATAGTTTACCTACTGATTCTTCGATATCTTGAAATCGAGAATTTACGTCAGCGGTTGTTCTCTGCAAACTGCCGACTTGCTTTTGCAATTGGTGTTTCTCTTCAACCTCTTTGACCGAATCTCTCGTATCCAGACAGCCAATCAATAATGTCGCGAAAGCCAATAAGACGATTAAGGTTTTCATGGGGTTCATCCTCCTTCTGGAGATGCGACTCTAGCCGTATTCTCTGCTTTTTCAGAATAAAATCTCGCCTCTTCAAAAGCATCTTTCGCGCCGCTATAGTCACGTTCAGAAAATAATTTTTGGCCTTTTCTATAGGCAAGATCGGCTCGGCTCCAAATACTAGGGGCAAGTTTGGCGGCCCCCGCACTTTTGGCATTCTCCCAAGCAGAGCGGGCCACAGCATAATCGGCAACTGGAATATTTGAAATACAAGAACTCAATCCGGCCAGTAAAAGAAAGATAACGATTCTAATCACAATTCTAATTACTCAGTAAGGGGAACAAAATTGGCTCTACGATTTTTTGAATACGCCGATTCACTGTCGCCGGTTACAATTGGCTTTTCTTTGCCATAGCTAATGACTTTCAGTCTTTTGGCGTCAATGCCAGAGTCAACCAAATATTTACGAACCGCTTTTGCCCGACGATCACCCAATGCTAAGTTGTACTCAACCGAGCCACGCTCGTCAGTATGGCCTTCAATTTGAATGGTCGCTTTTTCATTTTTCTTGATCCAATCAATATTATCAGAAATCAGCTTTTTTGCTTCGCCAGAAAGACCGGCCTTATCGTAATCGAAATATATGGTATGGAGTCCATCTAGCTTGCCACTGTCGCTCCCCTGAGGATCGAAGTTTATAGGCTTATCCGAAACGCCTCCATTTTCAGCCGTTTTACCAACTGCAGCTGAAGTTGTATCATCAGGCTTTACATCTTTTTTATTGCAGGAGCTGGCGAATAGAACTGCCGCAGTCGCAATTACAACCAGTGAAAATTTGCGAGCCGTTTGGTGAAACATAGATACTCCTTTTTTGATCTATTATATTTGAAATTTCTAAGCGCATAATGTGATACTTAGACTCTTCAAGAGTGATTCAGTTAGGGGGTCGCCAGTTAATAAATTGTGATTTTTGCGTCGCGGATTTTGCTTCAGATCGAGTCGGTAGCACGAACGGCTTGCTGAGGGCTCAAACCGGAGGACGACTAACGAAGAGCTGATTCAAAAGGCCAAGCAAAAAAATCACAATTTATTATCTGGCGACCTCTTAGGGACTATTCTTGAGAAAATTGAGCTTGTTTGTCAATGCATTGCTGAGCTCTGAATGCGCTCATGAAAGAAAAGATTGGTGGACCAAAATGAAAATCTTAAGTGAGCTCTTTTTACGCTTCAGCTTGATAGCCCTTCTTTTGGCCCCTTTTGATGTCTCTGCTCAAATTATAGATCCCAAACTTAATTTTAGCTGCCTTGAAACTACTCACTTCAGTATCATTTTTGACTCGCGGCATCGTCTAATTGCAGAGCTATATGCAGACTATGCAGAAGAAGCTTATGAAACACTGATTCAAAAGTTCAATATGGATGCCCCTCGCAAAACTATTATCTTCATTAATGACGTAAGCGATCAGGCCAATGGCTCAGCTGTCGGAATTCCTTACGCGATCATTACAGCTTATGGCGTTTTGCCGAGTCCGAGCGAGCCGGTCAGCGACTATGGAAATTGGGGTCGCGAACTTCTAATGCACGAGTTTACCCACATTTTGAATTTTGAACCTGCAAATGGAGTATTTTCGCCACTGCGATATATGTTTGGAAATTTGGTGCGGCCAAATATGTTTTTACCGAGATGGTATCTTGAAGGCTTGGCAGTTGAGGAGGAGACCGAATATTCAAACAGCGGAAGACTAAGGTCGGCAAATTTTACCGCTGGACTTCGCGCCCTTTCGCTGGATGGCTTACTTGTAAAAGAAAATATTTCTCGCATTAATGAAGTGAGCATCCCCTATTGGCCATTTGGCGCCCGCCCCTATTTAATGGGATCAATTCTATGGGATGAAATCGTGCGCTCAAAGGACCCCGGTATCATCGGCAGACTCAATGATCGCTATTCCAGACGATTCCCATTTTTTCTAACTGCTCCGATTGTCGAAGAAACAGGTTTTGATTTCAAAAGCCTATTAAATCAGGCGTACAGCCGAATTGAAACAAGCGTACTCAAGCAAAAAGCAAAAATTGAAGCTTCATCTCAGTTTTCGCCAAAGAGCTTTAAAAGCCAATTGGGTTTCGATACGAATAGCCCAAGCCTAAGCCCTGATCGCCTAAAACTCTTACTCGTTACTCATAATGAAGAAATAGAAAGTTTGATCGAACTCAGAGAACGCAAAGATTTCAATCAAAGCTTTAGTGATATCGAACCCCGTAAAATTGTAGAGGGAACCGCTATCGGACGCGCTTCTTGGCTGGGCAATTCAAATGAATTTGTTTATGAAAGTTTGGATACCCATGGGCGCTACAACCACTACTCTGACCTCTATAAATATAATCTCGAAACCAAGAAAAGGGACCGACTCACGAACGGCATACGGGCTCGTGATGCCGCGGTATCTCCAGATGGTCAAAGAATTTGTTTTGTGCAACTCGACACTGCCCTTACCAGACTTGCTTGTATTCCACGAGATGGCGAAAAAGGCGGCAGCGGTACCGGCGGCAACAATGATAGCGTCAAATCTGGACTTGAAGTGTTCTATTCACCCGAGCTTCAAATTCGCATCTCACATCCCGAATTTTTAAGTAATTCAGAGATTGTATTCAGCGAGAGAGATTCAACCGGCCGTGAGGTTTTGAAAATTTTTAATCTTATATCTCATTCTTTAAAAGATTTACTTCCAGATTATTCACCAATGCATTATGCAAAACTCACCCCACTTGGTCTGCTTTTTGAGTCTGAAAAATCAGGCGTGGCCAATATCTATTTAACATCTCAAGATCTGAAAACAGTAAGTCCCATAACCAATGTTATAACCAGCGCCAGCACTGCGGAGCTCGATTCGGCGCGGGGAGAATTACTCGTTACATTGTTATCTGGCAAGGGGCAAAATGTTGCTGCAATTGATTCGAACATCTGGAGCAACCAGCCTAAAATTTTGCCTCAGGTCGCACCACTCATCAATGATCATTGGAAGAGGCACACACCGCCAACAGTTCAAGTTGAGAAAAAAATTGAGGACTATAGTCCCTGGTCTTATTTAATTCCACGATATTGGATGCCTTATTTCTATTTTTTACCTGGAGGAAGTTATGTTTCTGCCAGTACCACTGCCGGAGATCCGGTTGGCCATCATGCCTACTCATTACTAGCGAGCTACGATACGCTTAGTAGCAAACCAAGCATTTTTGCGACCTATACTAATGCAACGATTGCAACACCACTGACTTTTAATCTCTTTGACTATTACGAATATATTTATGCTGTCGGTTATATTCGGCACAGCACTGTTGTAAACCCTTATTTAACCAGCTTCATTCCCGGCTTAAACAACAATTATACTATGGGCGGCGGCTGGAGCTACTTTCAAAGCGCTTATCCCGGAGCAAACTTGAACGGCAATGGTCCAGGATTTTTCTTTAACTATTCAGATATTTCAAAGCGCGGCTTGCAAATTTCACCAGAAAAGGGCGGAACACTTTACTTAGCTTATAATTCTTACCTTCCTAATATCGGAAACGTTAGTTACGACGAACTCAAATTTCGCGGAAGCTTTTATTTTTCAAAATATTTACCTAAACATCATGTGCTCGCAAGTTCGCTCAATCTCTACTATGCGCCGAGATTGGATCATCTTTTAAATGGCCGCACGACCTCGTCAGCCGTCTTTCAGCAAAATATTTTGGATTCGAGCTTTGTCTTACGGGGCTATCCTTACGGAGCATTGATTGGGCACAATCTGTACACTGCCAACCTCGAATATCGCTTTCCGATTCGTGAAACATTTGAAGGCTATGGCGTGAAGCCCTTGTTCTTTCAAAAGTACTACGGCGCGCTGTTTACCGATGTGACGACGGCTGATGGTGCTTTTTATTCAATTAAAAATCTAAAATATGATGTGGCTAATGCCGGACGATATTTTGTTGGAAGTGGTCTGGAGCTCAAGGTTGATACTACCATGTTTTATCAAATACCCGTCACCTGGACTTTGGGACTCTATTATGGTTTCGACAAAGAGGCGAGCTACGGCTTTACGCCGTTCATGGGATTTACCCTGTGAGCTGTCAGGTTTGCGAAACTTTTTTTTGACCGAAGCACGAATTTTTTCCTCACTCTTTCATATCCAAATGAATCCATTTGAGTTTGAGCTGGGCGATTCAATTGCTTTGCCTCCTCTTATCATTTTCGCAAATTCATGCGGAATTCAGGGAGAGGAATATTATGAAGGGTTTTACTCGCGTCTTTTTAGTTGGATATGTTGGCGGAGATCCGGAGCTGCAAACAAGCAAGGGCGGCTCGCCCTATACACGCTTAAGCGTATCAACCCATCGAGCGAAAAAACTAGAGGACGGCAGCTGGGACACGAAAACTGAATGGCACAAAATTATCGTCTGGGGCGCGCGCGCCGAACTTTGTGCCAGAAAGCTCGCCAAGGGGTCGCCCATTGCAGTTGAAGGCTTTCTAGAAACTTTCAAATATGACCGCGAAGGCGGGACGGTAACTCTTACAAATATCGTCGCTGAACAAGTTCACTTTTTGCCAAATCCAAAACAACAAAATCTGAGACTGGGAACAGAAGAAATATTTTCAAAGCTTGAGGAAAACGAAACTGCTATCTCAGATACAGCCTTGATCTCGGCTTAGATCAAAAGCTTAACGGCGGTCTAAAGATACTATATCTTTTTTTGGGTCCGCCCTAAGCCATTCAGGAGAGTCGGTAATGGGACCTACTCTCTTTGAACGAGTCACCTCTACTCGACCAAGGTCTAAAACTTGACAAGTACCATCAAACACGAAATGATTAAGATTGAGATGAGAGCATTCCGCTCTCCCAACTTGTTCAAGCATCCAAAGAGGGAGACAATCGATAATGGAAAAATCTTTTGATAAACTCAATTGGATAAAAGATCTGGTGCGCGCCGAGCAGCGTATGGAAGAGTCTGGCGTTGTGGATTTCTCAGCAGGATTTGATCCCGCACAAATGATCGCGAGTGAAAGTGCTAGCTTTTTAAACGCGATGAAATCTGCTTTTATTGAGGCGGCAACTTCTTTCAACCAACTCAAAAGCTCGAGCGTTGGTCGCGTAAAGATTTATGGTATTTCCAATACAGATGCTGACTTTATGCTTTTCAGAAATGGCTTCAAACTTATTTTCAGCATGAAAGAGCCCGGCATTGTCGGCATTCGCTTCAACTATGTAGCCGCACCATTCATCATGATGAATGCGGCTAGCGACAATGGCCAAAAAGTACCGCAAGATGAAGACATCATTCAAGCTCAGTGGGGCGCCTTTGGAGATGTCGTTTGGACTCACCAATCTCAGCCTGTTAAAGTTGACTACTTGATTAAGTATTATCTCACTAAATTCGTTCGCGAATCAGCAAAGTAACCAAGACTCGCTGCCTACATTTAAATTAATTACTTTATTTTCTTCAAAAAAGTTCAGATAGTCCTCGCGCGATTGCGCTGCGGAATTCATTTTTTGAAGAAAATAAAGTAATTAATTTAAATGTAGGCAGCGATCCAGATTAGCTTTTAGAGGACTCCAAACAAGCACTAATTGATCGCGGTGCTGCCGATCTTAATCTGATTATCCTGTAGATCCGCTTTTACATTCATGATCAAATCATTGGTTAGCTGGAGAGAGCTATAAGGTGATGGAATTGAAATCCAATAATAGATTGCAAGTTTGGCTCCAAGATCACCACAGCCGATGAAATATGCTTCAGCTTTAAGATTTGAAAACTTATCACATAGTCTCTTTATTGTAGCCTCTGCAATCTCCCGCGCACGCAGCAAATCACTGTGGTAACTTATATTGAATGTAATTGTCAGGCGCTGCTTGCGATTCGAGGTGTAGTTTTTCAGCGCACTAGTAAACATATCTTTGTTTGGAATGTCCACCTGTTGACCATCGTCAGTTACAAGAGCTGTCGTGCGCAAACTAATATCTGTCACTGTCCCAAGGATTCCCTTTACCTCAACGACGTCGGCAGTATTAAAGGGCTTAATAATTGCTATGAAAATCCCAGAAATAAAGTTGCTGGCAATTTCCTGAAAGGCAAAACCGATAGCCAGACCCAAAACGCCTACGCCGGCCAATAGTGATGCCACAGCTTTATCCAGATTGAGCACGCCAAGTGCCATGAAAATACCCAGGCCCGCCACCATAAATTGCACGACGCCACTCACCAGGCTAGCAATCGTTCGGTTGTCGGTCATACGAATGAACCCAAGTCGGACAATTCGGTTTGCAAGCCGAGCTAAAATTAGAAAAACAGCTGTAACCAATACCGCGATGACAATATTCGGAAGCATTGCAACAGAGTCCTCAAGCCACCCCGAAAGCTTTTTCAACAGTATCTCAAGTAGATGCTCAAAACTTGGTTCAACGGCACTTAACTTCATATGTGGCAGCACTCCATTTTATAGAACTCTTGCATGACTAGACACACTAGGTCTATTAGATAAATCGATCCATTTTATAAGGCTGTGAAAGTTGAGTTTGGGCAATTTCAAATCGCAAAGGATTTAGAGCAGTCACTCGACAATATAACTTCTGGCCGAGAGCAAAAACTTTGTGGCTGTGATTTTGCACCTGCAATAGATCACCCTTAAAACTCATAATCACTTCGCTCTCAGAGAGAATTTCTGTGACTTGGGCCTCTATTATTTCGCCAAACTGAAGGCGCTCAACAGTGAACTTCATACTACCTTCCAACTGAGCGATTGCTTACTTTTTGCGAACTAATGGTCGGAAAAATTACCTTTCGAATAGACGCCGGATCGTAGCTTTTCAAAGCTTGAGGTCTAAATTTGAGTGCCGACGCACTATTCGTGAGCCGATTTGGTTCCCCAGAATTGGACGGTAACCATGCCGAGGCTTGCATTGCCAAGGGAGTCTGAAATATGGCTGGCGCTAAGCTTGGCATCGGGGGTGCCGAAACTGGAATCGCAATTGGTATTGGTATTGGCGGCAGAGTCTCCTCTTCTTCCTGAACATCAATTCGGCTCATCAAAAACTGCCGATCGAGATTTGCAATTATACTTTGCGTTCTTTTCAGAGTCAAAATTTGCCGGTTATCGGCGGCGCTCAATTCCCGCGAAACATACGGCTCTGGTTGATTCTCAAGGGGCCGATTTTCAAAGCGTTGATTTTCAGCGGGTGCCGCATATGCGGTCTCTAATGGATATGAATTTTGATAAGTTTGAAATTGCGGTTCGTTTGCAAATGAAGCCAAAGGTGCAATTTCAGGACTAAATGCGAAAGCCCTCTCTTGATTTGAATTACCCAAATAATTTAGCTCATTGCCATAAGAATGTCTTGCTGACTCATAAGGATTGGGAGCTTGAGCCGACGACTGTTCTGACGTCACCGTGTTTGTTGATGCAGTCATTGCCGACGGTGATGAACTAGAATTTGAACTATCGAGGTTATTTAGTTCGGCCTTTGCCCAGGCTGGTAAATCCTCCATTGAAAAAGTGAGCTGATCTCGATTCACTTTAGCAATAAATTCAATCTCACCCATTGGCAATTCAACCACCTGAGCAATCTCCAATGCCGTTTGCCCCTGATTCGCAAGTTTCGCCGCCTGTAGATATTTTAGTGTATTTTTTCGTTCGATAATTTCTTGATGTGGAATCTTATCTTGAAATATTTTTGCAACATCCATACTAGAGCGAATTGAATCTTCGACAATTCGAACTTGGTCGCTAGCTTTATCGATGCGCGCTTGAACTTCAATGTTTTTTTGATCAAGTAAGGCCATCAGTCCGCGCACTTGATTCTCAGTACGATCTGAGAGGTCTTCTAAAATTGCGATTTTACTTTGCAAAATTTGCAGGCCGCGACTTAATCTTGGATCGTCCTTTGGAGCTCTTGCGAGTTTGAGCAATAATATGAAAATTGCAAATCCTGCTAGAATATCAAAAATTATTTGCAGTGCGCTCCAAAATCCCATTACTCTCCCTTGCCTAAAATACGAAAGTCAAAAGCTCCCTTCTTATAGTGTAAGGTAGAGGTCTGAATTGAACAATTGGACCAAGATCTGGTTTGAAGGCGCGGGCTTGCTTTACCGAACACTAGCCCGGATATTTCATCAGTTTCGTCGTGAAATCGTTGATTCGCAGACTGGCCTGGCGCTTGAGAGACCTTTGAGTGAGGCAACCTCAAAGCAGG